>VFZQ01000380.1 GCA_016871135.1 Acidobacteriota bacterium
GGAAGCCTTCGCCTTCGGGCTTGGGCATTTCGCCGAGAACCGTGTGCGCGAATTCGTTGAACTTGAGGACGAGTTCTTTCGCTTGGCGCTTGCAGGCGCTGGCGACGAGGATGAAGGCTTTGGGCGTGGTCAAGGCGTGGTGGAGCGCTTTGGCGGCGACGATGGTGGACTTGCCCCACTGGCGCGTGCAGAGAAGCAAAAGGCGATTCTCCGTTGCGTTGAGGACATCGGCTTGCGAGGGGTCGGGGGTGAAGCCGAGGTTGTTCGATACCCATGCGGCAGCGTCGGAGTCTGGACACACTTCGGGTGTCTTGTCCGGAACGGCTACTCCGGCTCGCCAAATTTTGGGCTCAAAATCGTACGATTCGCTCATTTTCTCCGTGGAACGCTGCCCTTCTGGGGTTTGGAGTTGGCGCTCTGGACGGGTTTGCGGACGGGTTCATGGGCCGACTCTGGTTCGAAGGGCTCTTTCGGCTCTTTCTTGGGAGGCTGGGGCACATCTTTGGTCCGTAACTCTCTGATTTCACTGGCGACCTGGGAGGCTTCGGTAGAAACTGGCCAGTTCTGGAGTTTCTTCAAAAGATCGAGATGGCGAGTGATTTCGCGGGTGTAATGGCGTGCGCGGGCCTCGAGTTTCGGGACGGATTTCGAGGCTTGTTCGGCGAGCAGGTGGAGTTCGCCGACTTCGTGCTCGACGTTGGACTGGTTTTTGATGACCCACATCTCGCGATCGATGCCGGCGTTGGCGAGAGCGCCGAGACGGCTGGAGCGCCAGAGGGCGTCGACGAGGAGTCCGACGATGGCGGATTCAACGCTGTTGCGCGGGCGGAACTGGTCTGTGGCCGAGGTTAGGATGGCGGCGTAAGACAATTGTTCTTCGTGCGGGAGGGTGGAGATGTGGGCGACCCACATGCCGTGTTTGATGCTGGCTTGGCGGCAGCGTTGGAGACCTTCGGGCGTTTTCGGACCCGTCGACTTGGACCCGTTGATGCGGGCCTGTTCGGCTTTGGACAACTTTTCGTTTTCCATGATTTACTCCTGAAAATGCGAATGGCCCCGGACACATTGTTGGTGTCTGAGGCCCTATTACACTTTCAGTGTAGCTGGTGTGTCCAAGTTCTAAGCGGTTAGCTGGAGGTCGTGAAATCGGTAAGTGCTTTGTTTTGTAGCGGGAATAAATATTTTCGATTGCTGTGAATACTATTTCTTAATGTTGTGTTTTCGGGCATGAGCTGCGGAAGTTCCTTGGGATCAATACGTTGCGGGGAGAGTGGGCGATTGGCGTGGAGTTCGGGGGGTGTTGCGCTTTGCCGCCGGGCGTTTTGCCACCGGCGGTGACATTCTCGGCCGGATCAACATCTTTTCCGACGCGAACTCCGCCGGCGGCGCGGACAACATGCAGGTGTACGGTGCCGACGGCGCTGCCGTGCCGGAGCCATCGACCCTCGGACTCTTCGGCGTGGCCGCTGCCCTGTTGGCGTTCCGCGCCCGCCGTTGCTGATCCCGTCGCCAGATGCCTTTGCGCGCGCGTGCGCTGAAACGCACACCCGTGCGCCTGAAACACGTGTTAGATGGCACAGTTCTCTTCCTCGAACGCCAGACATTCTTCGTGCCGAATCCGCTCTCGATCCCGGAGGCTGCACAGGACAAGGCCGTGAACGAATACGTACGCGGGGCGTTCTTTCGGGCGGAAGCACTCCATCATTCTCTCCGTCTTCGAGAGGATCGGCTTGGCGTTGTCCTGGATTGCTTTGGCGATGGCGCTGTGTGGGCTAAATGGCTGTTCTACTCGTTAGACAACGGCGGAGTAATCCAACTCGCGGAAGATCGGCTCCCTGCTCGCAACGCCACCAACTAGCCCGAGGAGGGCAGTTCGCCGCTTCGACGATGACATGGCCCTGCGATCAAACTGGAGGCAGATAATCCAAAGTCCGGCATTCGGCGCGGCCGTTCGGCAGTCTGCCCAAATGCAAACAGGCGGCCGATGCCGCCTGTTTGGTTGTTCCGAGGAAAAGCGAAGTTAGAAGCGGAACCTCGCCGACAGAATCATGCGCCGCGCCTGCACCTGCGCGCCTTGGATGATGCCAAAGCTCGCGTTGGTCTGCGCGCCGGTCGCATAGTTGTAGGTCAAACCCGCGTTCGGGTTGTTCGGGTTGAAGTGATTCAACAGATTGAACGCCTCGACGCGAAGCTCCAGATTTCGGCCTTCCTTGCCCATGTTGATCATCTTCATCAACGACCAATCCAGGTTGAACAGGCCGGGGCCATACAGCAAACCCTGCGGCGTGTTGCCGAGCCCCAGCGAGTCGATTGGAGGCAGGGTGAAATTCGCCCGGTTCAAGGCGTACTGCAGCTTCGGATCTTCGGTCGCCGAGGGATACTGGCCCTCGGGAAGGAAGATATTGCTGCCCATCTGGCAGCGGAACGGAACGCCGCCGGTGGGCGTACCCGTCCAGAACAGCGGAGGCGCGTTCTGGGCGCCGCACGAAACGTTGAACGGTTGGCCGGAGAAGATGGCGCCGTTGCCGTTCACCTTCCAGCCATCGAGCACATGCCTGGTGACGAAGTTGCGCCCGAAGAAGCGGTCCACACCCGGCAGATCGTAGCCGAAGTTGAAATTCACGGCGTGCGGCCGGTTGACGGTTTCCTTCGTCAGCTTGTTGTCGATCCATTGCGTGCCGGTGTTGACGTTATAGAAGATCGTGTGCGACCAGGTGTAGTTGGCGTTCCACTGCAAGTTGCCCATGCGGCGGTTCAACTGCACCTGCAAAGCGTTGTAGTTGCTGCCGCCGCTATAGGTCCAGATCGGAATGTTGCCAAAGCCGCGATAGCCGATCATGCCGCGAATCAGGTTGGCGGAGTAGAATCCGGTTGCCGTGGTTGGGTCGCGGAATCGCTGCACGGGAGTCCCGCCGTTGGCAGGCGTCCACGCCGTCAAAGGAGGAATCGCGTTGACGTCAAAGGCTTGGCCGTAGCCATGCCGCAACGTGTTGGCGACGTAAGAGACATCGAGCACCATCGCGCGGCCTACGTCCTGTTGAATGCCGAAGCTCCAGTTGTACGTCGTCTGCACTTTTTGATCCTGCGATCCGCCGACAACGGTCTGCGGCGTAAAGTAGGTCTGGGAGTTTTGGAGGTTCGCAAAATTTGTGTAGAGCACAACTGGCGCCTGGAAATTCGGCGGCGCCGCGAGCGGGCCAACGCCAGCGCCAGTGGCTCCGATGCTGTCAACGGTCCAGTTGCGGCCCACGTTGATGGCGAAGCCACCGCGAAGCGCCGTCTTGCCGTTGCCGAAGACATCATAGGCGAAGCCAATGCGAGGCCCAACTCGAATCGGCGGAACCCTGAAGAAGTGGCTGTCGTATTGCTTAATGCCCGACCACGGAATGCCGCCGGCCGGATAAGAAGCCGTATCGAAGGTGCCTTGGCGAACGAACGGGAAGGTCGCGCCTGTGACGGGGTTGATAGCGCCGCGCTGGCCATTCACCATCGCCGGGAAAATCAACTGGCCGGCTTTGGAGGCGTCGTAGGATTCGGCCGAGAACAAGCCAAGAGTGCCGCGATCGGAATAGAGATCGCCCACGCGGTAGAAGCGGGTTCCGATGTCAAGCGTCAGCCGGCGGCCGACCTGCCAGGTGTCCTGAATAAACCATTCCAACTGGTTATAGCGGGCATGGTTGATCTGTTTCTTGTTGTCGTCGCCGTAGGCGAAGATGCTGCCCAGCAACGCGTTCGAATACGGGTAGTTGGTATCGAGCGAAGCGGCGCGGTCGGATCCGAAGTAATACGTACCGGCGGTGTTGAAGGTCGAGTAGACCGACACGTTGCGCGCCATCAGTTCGAGATAAATACCTGCCTTCACGTTATGGCGGCCTTTGATCCAGCTCACTTTGTTGCTGATCGATTGGACCGTATCGGTACCGGTGAACGGCCAGCGCGCGTCGTGACCAAAATTCGGGCCCTGCGAAATCGCCTGCCCGGCCGACTGGGGTCCGATCCCGATACCACCCGGGAAGCCGAAGTTCACCTGCGGCAGAAGGTTCAACACGTTGCTGCCAGGGAAGATGCGCGGCAGATTGATGGTCTGTCCACCCGCCCCTTTGAGCGGGAGCAGGTTGTCGGCGTAGGTCTTGGTACCGCCGACCGCGGTCGAGGTCACGGCGTCGATCGGATCGACGCCCTGCTTTCCGCGATTGACGCCCCAGGTGAATTCGTTGATCAGTGTCGGCGAGAAGGTATAGACAGCGGTGCCAACCGCACCGGCGGCCTGCACGTGATAGCTGTGAGGGAACTGGCCCCAGGAGCCGCCCGAAGGGCCAACCGTTCCGGCATAACCGTCGACGGCCTGGTAGTCCTGCAGCAAGCGGACGAAGGTGACTAACTTCGGCATCGGGTTGTAATCGACGCGAAGAATCTTGCCGACGTTGGGCCGCGATTGGGGCAGAATGGCGCGGTAGTTGAAGCGGCGCTGGCCGGTGGGGTCGAGGCCCAGACCCTGCTCGTGCGGCAGCGGGAACAGGTTCAACATCGCAAGCCCGGCCGGATTGATTCGGTTCGCCGGAATGATGTTGCCCGGGAAAACCTGCTGCGTGGTCGGGTCGAAGATCGGAACCTGAATATTTTGAGTGGTCACGGTCTGCGAGAAATCGCCGGCGCGCTCGCGCGCCGAAGGCATCGTGAACGTGTTTTCGATGTTGTTCTTATTGCGCAGCCGGTCGTAGCTATAGAAGAAGAACAACTTCGTGCGGTCTTTGTTGAAGCGCGTGCCGGGGATGATGAGCGGTCCGCCGATCGTGCCGCCAGGGTTTTGATAGCGATAGCGCGGCTTGTTGATCGCGACGCCGTTGACGGCAAGTTTGTTGTTAAAGAACTCATTGGCGTTCAGCGATTCGTGGCGCCAGTAGTAATACGCGCTGCCGTGAAACTGCGGTGTGCCGCTCTTGATCGAGAAGGTCAACTGCCCGCCGGTGCGACCGCCATACTCGGCGGTGAAATTGGAAACCAGCAGCTTCACTTCGCCGATCGCGTCCACGCTCGGGGAAAGGTAGCCGGGGTTCAGATTGCCGGAGTCCTGCGAGGCGACGCCGTCGAGATTCACGATAATCTGACCGGTTCGTCCGCCGTTGACCGGCGGAATGCCGCCGCCCGACCAGCCGCGGAAGTCGTTGCCGGCCGCGGTCTGCACGCCGGGCAGCGTCATGATCAGCGAAAGCGGATTGCGGCCGCGCGTGGGCGTATCTTCAATCTGGCGAGTCGTAATCGAAATGGAACGATCGGAACTTGTCGTCTGCACATTGACGGCGGCGGCTTGCACTTCGACGGTGGTCGCCACATCGCCGACCTGCAGCCGGATGTCGCGCAAGTCGATGCGTTCCTGCGCGGCGACGATGATGTTCTTTTGTTCGTACGTCTTGAAACCGGCCATCGTGACGTTGGCGTTATAGACGCCCGGAACGATGTTGGTGAAGTTGAACGAGCCGTTCGAGTCGGTCTTAAACGACCGGACCTGCTGGCTCTGCGAATGCGTAAGTTTTACTTCGGCGCCGGAGACGGCACCACCCGATGCGTCCAGCACCGTTCCGGACACTTGGCCGGTGACACTCTGTGCGTGCAACGAACAAGACAGCGCGAGCAGCGCGGCGAGTAACGATCGACAACTCTGCATACGATTCTCCTTAGCGAAGATTGCGGGCCTGAAGTCCCGCTTCACATCCGCGCACCAGTATATCCTAGTGAGCATGAGAACATTACTGATCGCATTCGCGTCCGTTTCGCTGATGGCCGCGTCGCCCGAAGAAGAAGTGAAAGCCGCCGAAATGGCGTGGGTCGA
>VFZQ01000381.1 GCA_016871135.1 Acidobacteriota bacterium
CGTCCGCGGTGACGATCACGCTGTCGCCGCTGACTACCGGCGATCCCATCGAACCGAACGACGGCAGCGCCATCCACCAGCGCGGTTCGCCGGTCGAAAGATGATAGGACTCCACACGCGATGTCCCGACAGTGATCAATTGATCTTCGTGCACGATTGGAATGCCCCAGCTTTCGCGGTGCTCGCGTCGCTCGGTCTTCCATTTTCGTTTGCCGGTTTCTTTGTCGAGGGCAAGCAAATACGACCCACTGGTCTGATCGGCGAGCAAAATGACAACGCCGCCGGACACGATCGGCCCGGCCGACATGCCATAGAAATTCTCGAACGGGCCCAACGGAGCGCGCCATTTTTCTTTTCCCGCGTGCGTGTAGGCGATTAGTCCGAAGTGCGGAAAAAACACGTAGACGGACTTGCCGTCGGAGGCGGGCGTCGGCGAAGCGGGATCGTTGGCTTTATAGATTGCGTTCTTATGGGCGCGCTTTAAGTCGCGGCGCCAAATCTGCTTGCCATTCGACGCATCGAAAGCCAGCGTGATCAACGACTCGCCCTCGCTGGCGGTGACGAATACCCGTCCGCCCGAAACGATCGGCGACGATTGTCCGAACGGAATCGCGGCTTTCCAGGCAACGTTCTTCGACGGTCCGAATTCAGCCGGCAATTTTGCCGACGACGCCACGCCGGTTCCATTTACGCCCCGGAAGCGTGGCCATTCTTCGGCACAGGCGACAAGGGCAACGGCCAACATCAAGATCGTTTTCATAAGCTTCTCCATCAGAACACGCACGACATTCGCGGCACAACCGGATGCCCGCGGCGTTGCGCCGATGCGGACGAAATTCGACCGGTCGAGCCGCTGCAATTCCGGCGACGATGTGTCGCGAACGGCGGGATAGGCATAGTCAAATTTCTTGCAAGCCGCAACGCGATGGCTTATCGGGCCGCGGACGACGTTTCTCCGACATGCCTTCGAAGGCGGTCGAGTTCCGAGCGGAGCAGTAGGAGCGAGTGCCGCATGGCCGCGATATCGGCGCGTTCGGCGGCGTCGGCTACGCGGCGGGCTCGATCGGCGATCGGACTTGCCGAGATACGCTGCGCCGCGTCGCGGAAGAGCGTCGCTTCGGCGGCGGCGGCCGGCAGGTCGCCGCCGGACACTGCTTTTTGCAAACGCTCCACACGTTCCGGCGCGAGTTGCAAGAAAAGGTTGAAAACGTCTTCCATCACCGCCGGATCGCTGGCGCGCAATTCGTCGCGCAGTCTCGGATCGATCGGTTCCGACTCCCCGCCGCCGGTCGCGGCGGGCCGGACTCTTCGGCCCTCGCCGAGGAACGATTCGATAACCTGGAACAGCTCCGCTGAGTTGACCGGCTTCGATAGGTAGGCATCCATACCTGCCGCAAGGCAGCGCTCGCGATCTCCGCTCATGGCGTGCGCGGTCATCGCAATGATCGGCAACTCTCGCCACTTATCCATCGCGCGGATCCTCCGGGTCGCTTCCAGTCCATCCATGATGGGCATTTGAACATCCATCAGTACCGCGTCAAATTCGTAATGGTCGAGCATTGAAATCGCCTGGCTGCCGTCCGATGCCGTCTCGAACCGGTAACCTCTCTTCGCCAGCAGTCCTTTGATGACCTTTTGGTTGACGATGTTGTCTTCGACAACAAGCACCAGCGCGTTCGTCGCCGATTGCTGCGTAGCGGATTTTGACCCCTCCATCACTGGGGCGGCAGGGCTGTCGGCAACCGCCATCGGCAACCGCACCAGAAACTCGCTGCCGACACCCACTTGGCTCGATACGCTGAGTGTGCCTTCAAAGAGGCTGACCAACTGTTTGGTGATCGCCAAGCCCAATCCGGAACCACCGAAGCGCCGCGAAATGCTGCCGTCGGCCTGGGTGAACTTGTCGAAAATACACGGCAGCTTGGCAGCGGGAATGCCCGCTCCGCTGTCTCGTACGGCAAAACAGAGGTAGGTGCGCGCCTGCCCGTTTCCGCTTTCCGGCCACACGCGGAGTGAAATCGCGCCCTTGGCCGTGAATTTTACGGCGTTGCTCAGAAGGTTGTTCAGGATTTGGCGGATGCGCAGCGCATCGCCCACGAACGCCGCCGGCGCCAGATCCGCGATGTCGAGATTCAACTCCACGCCGTGTTGCTGCGCCTTCACCTGATGTGGCCGCGTGCAGTCGGCGATTAACGGCCGCAGAACGAACGGCTCAGCCTCGAGCACCATGCGGCCGGATTCGATTTTCGAAAGGTCGAGGATGTCGTTCAGAATCGACAGCAAACCCTGAGCCGACCGCTCCGCCGTAACAAGTTGATCGCGCTGTTCAGGGCTCAGCGGCGAATCGAGCACGAGTTCAATCATGCCCAGAAACCCGTTCATCGGAGTGCGCAGTTCGTGCGACATGTTGGCCAGGAACTCGGTCTTCGCCTTGTTGGCCGCCAGCGCCTGCTCCATCGCCTTTTCGAGTTCCTCGGTGCGCCGCCGAATGCGCTCTTCGAGGTTTTCGTGGTGCTCGCGGATGACCTGTTGATTAACCTCCAGCGCTTCGACCATCTGATTGAAGCTGTGGGCAATGTACTCGACTTCGTCGCCGGTCGGGCGGAACCGGATGCGTTCAAACTTGCCCTCGCGCACGCCCTGCAACGCGGCCTGGAGTGTCCGCAGCGGCCGGACGAGGATCCGGATAGTTACCCATGCCAACACGCCGGCGACGATCACGGTGACACCGAACAAAACGACGCTCTTCCCGGCGTCAAGTTGCCCCACCGCCGCGTCATAGGCGACCACCACCAGCACCACCCAAACCATCAGGGCAGCCGTGAAGAGAAAGAACTTCAGGGCCAGCGAACGATGTTTGGCTGGAGCGGACGTGGACATGGAATGGGCGGGAGGATTCTTCCCCAACAAATAGATCGGCGACCCAACCGAGAAAAGACATAGGGAGTTCGCCTTAGAGCCGCATTCGACCGAGCAGTGAAAATCCTGGGACAATGGTGCAAGCCCAATGCCTTCGGCCACCTCCGAGCGCCTCGCGACCACGCTCTGCGGCGTTCCTCTCCGCAACCCGGTCATCGCCGCCTCCGGCACCTTTGCCTACGCCCTTGAATTCGCGACCATCCTCGACCTGAGCCAGGTTGGGGCGATCGTCACCAAAGGCCTGTCGCGCGAACCGATGGACGGGAACAAACCGCCGCGCATCTGGGAGGCCGAGGCCGGGATGATCAACGCCATCGGCCTGCAAAACATCGGTGTCCGCGCATTCGTGAAGGACAAATTGCCGGGCATTCAGGCATTGAGAACACCCGTGTTTGCCAACGTCTTCGGCAACGCGGTCGAGGACTTCGAAGAGGTCGTACGCGTGCTCGAAGGCGAGGAGGGATTGGCTGGCTATGAGCTAAACGTCTCCTGCCCCAACACCAAACACGGCGGCATGTTTTTTTCGAGCGATCCCGCGCTGCTGGCCGAAGTCGTTCGAAAGGTCCGCGCCGCCGCCAGGCGGCCAGTCATCGTCAAGCTGTCGCCGAACGTCGCCTCGATCCCGCCGCTTGCGAAGGCCGCCGAAGAGGCCGGCGCCGACGCCATCAGTCTCGTCAACACCTTCGTTTCGCTTGCAGTCGACGCGCGCACGCGCCGTCCGCGCATCGGCAACAACTACGGAGGACTCAGCGGCCCCGCGATCAAGCCGATCGCGCTCCGTATGGTTCACGAGGCGTCCCGGGCGGTCAAGATTCCGGTAATCGGCCTCGGCGGAATTGCGACCGGGGAAGACGCGGCCGAGTTTCTCATCGCCGGCGCGACGGCCGTCCAGGTTGGCACGGCGTCGTTCTGGGATCCGCGGTCGGTTGTCCGCATCGCGCGCGAGCTCGATCGATTCTGCCGGGCGGAGAAGATCGCGCGCGCGGCCGATCTCACCGGAACGCTGCGGCTGAATTAGCCCGCGCCTTGACCCGGTGAACTTTTCACGGCTGTAGTGCGGGCTAAACTAGTCTTCGATGAGCATGAAACGAATCGTCTCGACCGACGCCGCGCCCAAAGCGATCGGCCCCTACTCGCAAGCCGTCGTCTATAACGGGATCGCCTATTGCAGCGGCCAGATTCCGCTCGACCCGGCCACGATGCAAATCGTCGAAGGCGGCGTCGCCGAGCAGACCACTCGCGTTCTCGAAAACCTCAAGGCCGTGCTCGACGCCTGCGGGTCGTCGCTTGACCGCGTCCTGAAAACGACGGTGTTCCTCAAGGACATGGGCGAGTTCGCGGCGATGAACGAGGTCTACGGCAAGTACTTTCACACCAACTCGCCCGCGCGCGCGACGGTCGAAGCCGCGCGTCTGCCCCGCGATGTCCGCGTCGAAATCGAGTGTATCGCTGCGGTCGATTAGCGCATGTCGCTGACGCACGAGCGCTTTCCCCGCTCCGCCAGGTATGATCCCGAGTGGGTGAAGTCCAGCGCCAGCGGCGGCGCGAATGCACTATGGCTCACCGAGTGGCTGGCCGAAGCGATGGATTTGCGGTCCGGAATGCGGATCCTCGATCTCGGTTGCGGCAGCGCCGCGTCGTCGATCTTCCTTCGCAAAGAGTTCGGCGTGCAAGTCTGGGCGATCGACCTCTCGGCCGACGTGACAGCCAATGCGCTTCGTATCGAAGAGGCCGGTTTGGCCGACGGCATCTTTCCGCTGCGATGCGATGCGCGCGCGCTGCCGTTCGCGTCGAACTACTTCGATGCCATCGTCGCGATCGACAACTTCTTCTACTACGGAACCGACGATTTGTATCTCGGATACCTCGCGCCATTTCTGAAGCCCGGCGGGCAACTCGGAATGGCCGGCGCAGGATTGATGCAAGAAATCGACGGCGCCGTTCCGGAGCACCTGCGCGAATGGTGGGAGAAGGAAATGTGGTGTCTGCACTCGGCGGCGTGGTGGCGCCGGCATTGGGAAAAAACCGGCGCCGTCGAAGTATCCGTGGCCGATGCGATGCCGGACGGCTGGTGCCGCTGGCTCGATTGGCATCATGCGATCTGCCCCGATAACGCGGCGGAGATCAGCGCGGTCGAGGCCGATCAAGGCGCGTACATGGGTTACGTGCGGGCCGTGGCTACTTGCCGAGCGCCGCAATCTCCTTCGCCGTCAGCGCTCGCTTGAAGATCGCCACATCGTCCATCAAACCGACGTAGTTAACTCCCAACCGGATCGCGCCATTGGCAACGTTCCAGTCGAAAATTTCCTTGATCGCTCCCGCTGTCCCTTGCGCCGCGCCATCGAGATACAGCGTCGCCGCCCCCGCGCCGGAGCCGAGTTTTTCGAACGTGATCGCGACCTGTGTCCAGCGGTCACGCGTGAACGGCGCCTTCTTCACCACAACAAGCCGGTTGTTGAAATCCGGATTCTTGTCCCCCTCAAGCTTGTTCGGATTCCACGCCGCCAGCGCGCCGAACACGCCCAAGCGAAAGTGCCGCGGTTTGTCGTCCTTCGTAAAATCGACCCAAATCGCCGAATCGTTGTACGCCTTGTCGGTCACCTGTATCGGATCGCAAAAGCCGGGCGCAAGGTCTTCGTCCGGATTCAGCTTGAGCCAGAAACTGATTGTGCCGGTCCAGTTCTTCGGATCGAATGGTATATTCCCGTCGGCCTTGTAGAACACCGCCTTCGTGTTCTTCGTCTTGAACCGCAACGCATCGCCACGCCGGCCGGCGCCGCGCGCGTGTTCGACGTCGGTGCCGTCAAGCCCCGGCTTGGCCGCGGCCTGCTCTTTGTAACTCGCGGCGGAGTAGAGCTTCTTATCGCCCTTGCCGGTGCGGGCGTCGATCGCGCCATCGAAGGTGGCTTCG
>VFZQ01000382.1 GCA_016871135.1 Acidobacteriota bacterium
GCATATGCACATATTGCAGTTCGGCAAAGCCGAGGTAGCCGCCTTCCGCGATACCACCGGCGGTGTGGGCGTTGACGTGACTGCCGAGAGGCGAATCCTGGCGGCCCCGGCTGTCGAGAGCACAGGAGTAGAAATCGCGGACATATCGCGTCAGCCCTTCGGCGGTGACCTGGTAGCGGGCCGCGTGGGCCAGAGTGAGGTTGCCGGCCAGGAGGTTGAGGGAATCGATGGCGGCGACGCAGTGGCCCTGTCCCATGAGCCAGGAGCGGGTGACGCCGGCGATGACATTCGCCGCGAGGTATCCGGCGTAGGCGGGGGCCATGTTGAGCGAGCCGCCGGTATGGCCTTCGGGTTTCGGCTTGAAGTCTTCGGGTGCAAGCGGGCGGCCGTCGGGATAGACGTTTCGCGCGTAGGTTTCGTGAACGATCAGCCACATGGCGGCGCTGCAGAGCCGATCAGCCGCTTGTAAAACGTCGAACAGAGCGTGGCCGTCGCCACGCGTGCCGGACTCTGTCAGTTGCCGCTCCAGGCCGGCGATCCGGGCTTGTGTTTCAGGGGAATGTTGCAGCGCGCCGTAGCCGCGGCTCCAGGTGTCAAACGACGATCCCGTCATTAGTATGCTCCTTGGTTTTTAGAGATCGCCTTCGCCTTCGATGCATCGCACCGTATCGCGGGCTATTAGCAGTTCCTCGTCGGTCGGGAGCACATAGGCCTGGAGACGGGAACCGGTTTGATGGATGGGGCCTTCGCGGCCAGCGACGCACTGGGCATTAAGCGTTGGGTCCAGATCGTGGCCCATCCATTGCAGGCCGTCGCAGATTTGTTGCCGAATCTCCGGTGCGTTCTCGCCTATGCCGCCGGTGAAAACCAGCGCGTCGGCGCCGCCCATTGCGGCCAGGTATGCGCCGATGTACTTGCGGGCCCGGTAGCAGAAGACATCGATCGCAAGTTGGGCGCGGCGATCACCGTTGTCACGGACTTCGGCGAGCAGTTCCCGCATGTCATGGGTCAATCCTGACAAGCCGAGAAGGCCGGAGTGTTTATTGAACAAGCTCTCGACCTCGAGGATACTCATGCCTTCCTTTGCGGCGATGAAGGCGTCGAGGGTTGGGTCGACGTCGCCGGAGCGAGTACCCATCACCAGACCTTCCAATGGTGTCAGGCCCATCGAAATATCGATCGACTTGCCCGCTTGAATCGCGCAGGCCGAACAGCCGTTCCCCAGGTGCAAGGTAATGATGTTCGTTCGTTCCGGGCTGATTTCCCGCAGCGACTGGTAGCGCGCGGCGACGTAGCGATGGGAGGTGCCATGGAAGCCATAACGGCGCACCGCGTGACGACGGTAGAACTGATAGGGAACCGCGTACAGGAACGCCCGTTCGGGCAGAGTCTGGTGAAACGATGTGTCGAAGACGGCGACTTGCGGCAGCGTGTGGCCGAGCAGATCCTGAACGGCGCGGACGCCGCGCACGTTGGCGGCGTTGTGCAGAGGAGCAAGATCGGTAAGTTTCTCGATGTGACGGATCGACTCTTCGTCGAGAAGCATCGAACTTTTGAAGCGCTCGCCACCATGAACAACCCGATGACCGGCGGCGTGGATCTGCGCCACGTTTTGCACGGACTCGATTCCAGAGCCGGCAGAAACGATCCAGCGGATGATGAAGTCCAGGGCGGCCCGGATGTCGCGTAGCGGTTCGCTGTGATGTGTGACCGGCCGGCCGGCCGCGTGAAGCGTAATGACCGCTTCGCCGCCAACGCGTTCGATGACTCCACGCGCGAGGCGGCAGTCGCCGGCACAACGGATGGCATCGCGGTCGGTTGCGATGAGTTGGAACTTGATGGTGGAGCTTCCGCAATTGAGTACGAGGATGTTCATGGCAAGGATTCGGAATTATCGTCTGACATAAAGGGCAAGCGATGCGAGCGTATAGACCAGAGTGACACCGATCGATTCCCAGGAAAACAGAAGAACGCGTTTCCCGGAACGGTAGGTGAGCGCGACTGTCACGATGGCGGTCATCGCGATGGCGGCGAGGGCGGTAATGGCGTGAGAAGGCGAGACGGCGGCGCCCATCTGCAGAGCGGCCCGCGAGACGACGATCTCCGGTAACGAAGTGGAGACAGCGATAAAGACGCTGCCCACGAAGGTTCGGCCCAGACCGGTGATGGTGGCAATTTCGTCGCCGAGATGGGGCAAGTAGGTAGCGGCGGCGACGATGACCAGAGCGTGAAGGGAGAACCGGACGTAAGCGGCCCGTTCCGGAAAGTGTCCGTACTGCAGGCCTTCCACAGCATCACTGATAAAGCCCGCGGAACGCGCGCGCTCAAATTGAAAAACGAGGCGCATGGCCACAACGTACAAAATCAGAAACAGCGGGCTGTAGAGGCCGAACCAGCCAGTAGTTGGGATTAGATCGGACAGGAGGACCGAACCGGCCGCGCTGCCAAGGAGAAGAACGCCGAAGGCCGCCGTCAAGACATGGCCGTTATGGGCCAGGGAGGAGATGGGCGATGTCTTCCTCCCGATGTCGAGTATGGCGAGAATCAGCAGGTTAAACATGCAGCTTCCCAACACGTCGCCAACCGCGATGTTCGGCAAGTCGTAGAGGGCGACCGAGCTAATCCCGGTCACCAGTTCCGGGAGAGAGGTCACCGAGGCCATCAAAACGACTCCGATCCAGGTGCGGCCCAGACCGGACTTTTCGGCGATCACATCTCCGTAATAGGACAACCGCGTCCCGGAGAAGAGGATTACCGCCACGCAGATGGCGAATTGAAGCCAAATCACGCGCGCACCGCCGCGCAAGCCCGGCGCGAAAGCCACTTCTCGAATTCGACGGCGACGAAGACGGCGAGGCTCAAACCGATGGAGACCGCGAGATCGGCCGGATGGAGCGCCACGGTGCCGAAGAAGGACTGAAACACGGGAACGTAAACCAGCGCCAACTGGAGCGCGAACGTCAACGCGACGGCGCCCAGCAAAGGCTTGTTGGACAACAGTCCCTGCCGAAAGAGAGACTGCTCCTCGGAACGGATCGCCATCACGTGCGCCATTTGAGAAAACGTCAGCGTGGAGAACAGCATCGTTTGCCAGTGCGGTTCGTTCGATCGCCAGTAATAAAACCCGGCGCCAAGGGCAAGCGCGGCCATCATCAACCCCACCCACAAAACGTGAACGCCAAGTCCGCGCGCGAAAATACTTTCGCCGGGAGAGTGCGGCGGACGGCGCATCACGTTCTCTTCCGCCGGTTCGACGCCGAGCGCCAGAGCGGGAAGGCCGTCGGTAACCAAGTTGAGCCAGAGGATCTGCAAGGGCAGAAGAGGAAGGGGCATACCGAGAAACGGCGCCGTAAGCATGAGCCAGATTTCGCCGGAATTGGTGGCGAGGATGTACTTGATGAACTTGCGCACGTTGTCGAAAATGACGCGCCCCTCTTTCACTGCCGCCACGATGCTGGAGAAGTTGTCGTCGAGCAAGACCATGTCGGCGGCTTCCTTGGCCACGTCGGTACCGGCGATCCCCATGGCGACGCCGATGTCGGCGCGCTTGAGGGCCGGCGCGTCGTTGACGCCGTCGCCGGTCATGGCGACGATCTGTCCGCGGCGTTGCAGGCCTTCGACGATTTTGAGCTTGTGCTCGGGCGAGACGCGGGCGTAAACGGCGGCCGTCTCGGCCTCCCGCACCAAATCTTCGAAGGCCATCCGCTCAAGGCGGGGACCCGTCAATGGAGGTTCGCCGCCAGCAATTCCCAATTGCATGGCGATGGAATTGGCCGTAAGGGGATGATCGCCCGTGATCATTACCGCTCGAATACCGGCGCTCTGGCAGGTGGCGACGGCCTGGGCGGCTTCCTTTCTCGGCGGATCGATGATGCCGACCATGCCGACCAGCGTCAACTCGTTTTCCACCGACTGGTCGAGCAGATCCACATCCGCTGTCAGAGTGCGAAATGCCACACCGAGCACGCGCATGCCTCTGCCCGCCAGATCCTCGTTAGCGGCCGCGAAATGGTCTCGCCAGGAATCACTGAGGTCTTCGATTCGACCCTCGACCCAGACGGAAGTGGAGATGCCCACGAGGCTATCGACGGCGCCCTTGGTGAATGCGATGCTCACAGCGCCCGTTCCGTCGACGGCGCCACGGAGGTCGGCAGGCAACGGGGATCCGTCGGCAGGCAGCCGGTGAACGGTGGTCATCCGTTTTCGCGTGGAGTCGAAGGGAAGCTCGCTCGCTCGCGGAAGCCGCATTTCCAATTCGCTTTTGACGAGGCCGAACCTGGCGGCCGCGGCGGCGAGCGCGGTTTCGGTGGGATCGCCGAGCAGTGCCGGCTGTCGCTCCGGACCGCTTTGGACCACGGCGTCGTTACACAGCGCGCCTCCCGCCAATAGAAGGTGGAAGGAGCCGGGCGCATCGGCCGCATCGGCGATCTCGAACGCCTCGCCGGCGACCCGGAGCCGGGCGGCGGTCATTTTGTTCTCCGTCAATGTGCCGGTCTTGTCGGAGCAGATTACTGTGACCGAACCGAGCGTTTCGACGGCCGCCAAACGCCGCACGAGTACACGGCGTTTCAGCATGCGCTGCGCGCCGAGTGTCAAAGCGATCGTAACCACGGCGGGTAACCCTTCGGGAACCGCGGCGACGCCGATGCTGACGCTGGTGAGGAGCATCAGCTTCAGGTCTTCACCGCGCAGGAGACCGAGGGTGAAGATAATGGCAACGATAGACAAAGCCGCGCTCGCCAAGTGTTTCCCCAACCGTTCCAGACGGCGTTGCAGCGGAGTCGGTTCGCGCTCGACGTTTTGAAGGAATGAGGCGATTCGGCCGAGTTCGGTGCTCATGCCGGTATCGGTCACGACGACGATGCCACGGCCGGAGGTGACGAAAGTCCCTCGATAGACCATGTTGCGGCGGTCTCCGATGGGCAGATCCGGCAGGTCGATGGCCGAGACGGTTTTGCGAATCGGCTCCGACTCGCCGGTCAAGGCCGCTTCCTGCGTCTGCAGATCCGCGCTTTCCAAGACGCGTCCATCGGCGGCGACAAAATTTCCCGCTTCGAGAAACACGATATCGCCGGGAAGAAGTTCGGACGAAGACAACTCTCGCACCTCGCCGTCCCGGCGGACGCGCGACAGCGGCATGGAGAGCTTTTTCAGCGCCGCCATCGCTTTCTCGGCGCGATACTCCTGGCTGAATCCGAGGAGGGCGTTGAGTATGACGATCGCGCCGATGACAGCGGCGTCTTTATAGTCGGCCAGCAGCGCGGAGATCACCGCGGCGACGATCAGGATGACAACCATGAGCGCGGTCAGTTGTTCCCAGAAGATCTTCCACGCGGACCGGCCGCCGGCCCCGGTCAGTTCGTTGGCGCCGTGGCGCGCCAGCCGTTCGGCGACGCCGTGTGCGCTCAGGCCAGAAGCGGAGGTCTCCAGTTCCCGGAGTACGGAAGCCGTTTCAAGACGGTGCCAGTTCATTCGTACAGAAAGCTTTCGCTGCGGGCCGAATTGAGCGTCGATGAGCCACCACCGACCTTACTTTCAGCGTAGCGCGGTTGCCGGTGCTTCGGCGGTCCGGACGCCTGAATAGCAATTTCGCTATGCTGCTGAGTAGGGCAAGCGATGAACGCGCGCGACATCATGACTCATCCGGTGCAAACAGTGCGCGAAGACTGCACCCTTGAGATTGCGGCCAGGACGATGCTAGAGCACAACATCGGCTGTTTGCTCGTGACCGACACCAAGGGCGAACTGGCGGGCATTGTCACCGAGTCCGACTTTGCGGCGAAAGAGAAAGCTGTTCCGTTTACGGTGTAC
>VFZQ01000383.1 GCA_016871135.1 Acidobacteriota bacterium
TCCGTCTCTTCGACTACTGCGATTCTGCTAAAACTGAAACTAGCTGTCCACTGCTTTTTTGCATGGGCCGCCAACTGTGTCTAAACTTTTGTCTCACGGTTGGGGACAAGCTCAGAACGTGCCTATGTCGACCGTCTGCCCGGCGGTGACCGTATAGTTATAGTTCAAGAACGTACCGCTGCTTCGCGATAGATATCCTGTTCCTGGGCCCGCGGCGACAAGGTGCTTAAATATGCCAGCGCCATCGGTTCCGATACAGCCGGCGCCTGTACTCGGGCAGGACACCGCACCACCCGGCTGCCCGTTGACGAGCAACTTTCCGAAGTAGATGCCCGCCACAGTGTTTAATTCGATGTCCACAACCGTAGCGGGTCCAGCCACAACGACGAGCGGAATCGTCATGAGTACGGCACTACTTGGCGACACCTGCACCGCCATTGAATAGCTACCCGGTGTCACGTCACCGATCGTAATCGAGTCGTAGAACATCCCAGCGCCGTAGCTGCCAAAGCTAACCGTGACGTAAAATCCCGGCGCCGACTGCGAAACCGGCTGCCCGTTGTATTTCAAGTTGATTTGTACCGAACCAATGGAATGATTAAACGTTCCTATGTCGACTGTCTGCCCGGCGGTGACCGTATAGTTATAGTTCAAGAACGTACCACTGCTTCCGCTTAGAGATCCTGTTCCTGGACCCGCGGCCACTAGGTGCTTGAATATGCCGGCGCCATCGGTTCCGATACAGCCGGCGCCTGTACTCGGGCAGGACGTCGCACTACCCGGCTGCCCGTTGACAAGCAACTTTCCGAAGTAGATGCCCGCCACCGTGTTAAGTTCAATGTCCACCACGGTAGTAGGCCCAGCCGCAACGTTGAGCGGAATCGTCATGAGTACGGCGCTGCTCGGCGATATATACACCGACATTGAATAGCTACCCGGTGTGACGTCACCGATCGTAATCGAGTCGTAAAACATCCCAGCGCCATAGCTGCCAAAGCTAACCGTGACGTAAAATCCCGGCGCCGACTGCGAAACTGGCTGCCCGTTGTATTTCAAGTTGATCTGTACGCTGCCGCGCGACAGATCGATCTGCGAAAACGCACTCAGCGAGAAAATCGAAAGAAGAAGTAAGCGCATAGGATCTCCTTCCCCTTTTGCGCAACTTCTGAGAAACCGGGGTCAACTCCGTTTCTTCGTCACCACCCACCAGACCCCGTAGCCCGCCATCCCGGCCATCGCCCAGCGCATTGCCACCAATCCCACCTCGGGCGTCCACTGGACCGGATACTTCGCCAATACCGCCCAGCGCTCATACAGCCACATGAGCGAAACGTGTGTGATCAACGCCGAAAGCACGATCACGCCCATCCGCTCGTCAATTCTCCCGAACAGCCACGCCAGCACCGGAACCATCACGGCGATCGCCGCCACCTGGCCAATTTCAACACCCACGTTGAACGCCAGCAGCGACGATACCAAGTGCGATCCCGCAAATTGCAGCGACTCCCGCAGCGCGAACGAAAACCCAAATCCGTGCACCAAACCAAATCCGAACGCCAATCGCGCCCCTCCGTGACCGCCCGGCTTGAGGATGTTGAGCAAAGCCGCGGCGATGATCGATACCGCGATCAGCATCTCCACAAGTGGGGGAAACCACAATCCGCCGGGCGCCAGTTCAAACGCCGACGCGATCAACGTTATCGAGTGCGCCGCGGTAAACGCCGTCACCACCCAAATCAGTTCGCGAAACTTGCGGGCCGGGATCACCAGACACAACAGGAACAGAAGATGGTCCGCGCCGCTCAGGATGTGTTCGACGCCCATCTTGACGAACCGCCAGGCCGCCTGATGCCAGCGGGGATCCAGAGCGAACGCGTCCTCGGCGCCGTTCAGCAAGAACGTTCGGCCGCCGTAGCGAAGCACGATCGAAACCTTTTCGGCCAAGACCGTGTAGGCAGCCTTCAAAACCAGAGCCGTCTCGCCAGCGGGAAGCGGGTACTCCAGATGCGAATCGAGAAAGACCTGTTTCCAGAACAGATTCTCCGTATTCGCGTGCGGCGGCCCCTGCAGATGCAGCAGCGCTGATTCGAAATCGCCAAACGAGCGGTCCGACTCAATCGATATCCGCGCCGCGACCACGCGCACGGCGCCAAGCTTTTCGGAACCCGCCGTAAGTTCGATCGGATCCGCAGTCCAGGTCTTGGCGATGCCCAGCAGCCGCGGCGTCAACTTCTCGACATCCAGGTAACCGCCCGGCAGCGCCGGGAATTCGATGTCGCGAACCGTCTCCAAAGGAATTCGCACGAGCACCGTCGCCTTACCTGGCTCGGCGCGCACGTGCATGTGCACCGTTGCATCCGGCGGAGCGTCATGCGCGATCGCCAGAGTGGCCGCGAGAAGGAACAGAGAAATGCGCATGCCGAATCGTGTATGATAGCGAACACGCATCCGCGAGAGAAATCCATGATCAACTGCACCTATTGCAAGGCCGGCGCATTCGTCGCCGTTTTCGGCGCACTCGCCGTTGGGTCGTACCTGTTGGAACAGCGCTCGACGGTCGAGGCCGCGGGGCCGATGGCGCCGCGCTTCGAAGTCGATCCGATGTGGCCGAAGCCGCTGCCCAACCACTGGGTTATCGGCGCGACGATCGGGCTTGGCGTGGACGCAAAGGATAACGTCTGGATCGTCCATCGCCAGGGCTCATTGGAAGTCAAGGAGCAGTACGCCACGCATACTCCGAAAGCGTCGGAGTGCTGCGCGGCCGCGCCGCCGGTGCTCGCGTTCAACGCCGCCGGCGAGCTCATTCAGAGCTGGGGTGGAAAAGGCGAAGGATTCAACTGGCCAACGTCGAATCACGGTGTCGATGTCGACCACAAGGGGAACGTGTGGATCGGCGGCAACGGACGCGCCGCCGGTGCGGGCGCGGCGCTTGCGCACGACGAATCGAAGATGGCCGCCGCCGGCGCCGTGCACGATAGCTTCATCCTGAAATTCACCCAGTCCGGTAAGTTTTTGATGCAGATTGGCAAGCCCTTCATGAGCAAGGGAAGCAACGACATCGAAAATCTGCGCCTGCCGGCCAAGACGATTGTTGATCCCAAGACCAACGAACTCTATGTCGCCGATGGTTACGGTAACCGACGCGTCATCGTGTACGACGCCGACACCGGCAAATACAAGCGCCACTGGGGCGCGTACGGTTCCAAGCCCGACGACACCGATCTCGGCCCCTACGATCCCAACGCCCCCGCGCCGAAGCAATTCCGCACACCCGTTCACGGCGTCGCGTTGTCGAAGGACGGCCTCGTTTATGTGTGCGATCGCACCAACAACCGCATCCAGGCGTTCAAGACCGACGGTACATATGTGAAGGAAGGTTGGGTTGCAAAGAACACCTTTGGTGACGGCGCGGCCTTCGACGTCGCTATCTCCAAGGACCCCGGCGAGAAGTATCTGTACGTCTGCGACGGCTCGAACATGAAGGTGCACATCCTGCTGCGCGAGACGCTCGAAGTGCTCACTACCTTTGGCGACGGTGGACGACAGCCCGGCCAGTTCTACGCCGTGCACTCGATCGCGACCGATTCCAAAGGCAATATCTACACGACCGAAACCTACCGCGGACAACGCGTGCAGAAGTTTGTTTACAAGGGCCTGGCGCCGGTGACCAAGAAGGATCAGGGAGTTGTTTGGCCGAAGAAGTAGGGTGGGCTGGCGATAATCGCCGATTTTTTGATTCCGGCGAGTGTTGGCGGATGCGGGCTGAGGCTACTCACACCGCAGCGCGCGCACCGGTTCGATCCGAGCCGCACGGCGCGCGGGGACGTAGGCCGCCACCAGCGCAATCGCGATCATTGCGGCAGCCCCAATAACAGCCGACGTCGTTGGACTCGCCGGCAGCGCCGGTGCTTGCGATGCCAGGCCCGCGCCGATTGCGACGCCCGTAAGCGTTAACGCGAAGGCGTGCTTCAATACAAGCGCTAATACATTGGCCGGCGTCGCGCCGAGCGCCATCCGCACGCCGATCTCGCTGGTCCGCCGCGTTACCGTGTATGCGAGTAGACCGTAAAGCCCGATTGCCGCGATCAGTGCTCCCAGCACGCCAAACAGGTTGGCCAACCGCGCGACCAATCTCTCGCGAACGATCGACGAGTCCACCTGCTCGGCCAGCGTGGTCACGCGGTCGACCCGCGCGCCTGGCGCGACTTCTGCTGCGATTCGCCGCGCTTCGTTCGCCACCGACTCCGGCGCCACAGCCGTTCGCACGACATATTGCGAAACCGGATTTGGTGTTTGCAGTGTGTTCATGTACATCGTGCGCGGAGGCGCGGTCTGCAAATCGAGATACTTCGAATCGCCGACCACGCCGATCACTTCATACCTCGTCTTCCGTCCGTCAAACTCCAATATGCCGCCGATTGCGGCGCGCCCAGGAAAGTAGTGCTGCGCCATCGCGCGGCTGATGATCGCGTAGGGCGGCTTTCCCTCATCGTCGAACCGAAAGTCGCGGCCTTCGAGGAGCGGAATGCCAAGGGCCTCGAAGTATCGAGGCGTTACCCAATTCAGCGACGAGTATCGCCGATCTTCGGGCCGCTCGACAAAACCATCGGCGTTCACCATGCGGCTCGCTCCCGCGCCTTGTATCGGACTCACCGCGCTAATCGAGGCCGCTTTCACGCCGGGAATCGCTTCGAATCTTCGCAGCAGTTCGACCGCGCGCGCTTTGTCGAACCCCTTCGAGCCGTCGATCTGAAACAGAAGCACGTTGTGCCGGTTGAAGCCGAGATTCAAGTTGCGCAGATCGGAAAGATACCCGGTTGCCAGAGCGGCCGCGGTCAAAAGCACTACCGCCGCCGCGATCTGCGCCGCGACCAGAGCATCGCTCAGATGCCGCGTTCGCCGCGCCGGTTTGGCGCCTGCAAAGGCCGGCGCCAGTCCAAACAGCAGCCCCGTCAGTATCGAAACCACGATGGTGAAAAGCAGCGAATCGAGGTCGGGAGTGAGGCTTAGCACGACGCGCTCATGCGGCCGGCCACTGGCGATGATCGCGCTCAACAAGCGCGTCGCGCCGAACGCCACACCGATGGCCAACACCGCGCCAATCGCCGACAACAGCAGCGACTCCGTCATCACTTGACGGATCAGACGCCCTCGCGACGCTCCCAGCCCCGCGCGAATCGACATCTCCCGCTGCCGGCTCGCCGCGCGCGCCAGCAACATGCCCGCAAGATTCACGCATGCGATTAACAAAAGCACGCCAGTAATGCCCATGATGACGGTGATCGGCTTGCCATACTTATCGCGGACCATGTTGTTGCCGTTGCCCGCGAACTCGACGAAGAACTTCATGTGCTTCCACTGCGGGTCTTTGCTTGTGCGCATCAGCTCTTCGCGTGTAAACTCGGCCAATGTTTGCATCTCCGCGCGGGCCTGACTGATCGTCGCGTGGCTCGCGAGCCGGCCAAAGATCGCGACGCGCGACTTCGAATCGGCCGCACGCACCGTCCACAAGTCGGTCGGCGAACCGGTCAGCATTCCCACAAACCCTTCCGGCGCCACGCCGGACACCGTCGCCGCTTTGCCGTCGATCTGAATCTGTCTGCCGATCAAATGCGGGTAGCGTTGATGGAGTTTCTCACTGATAATCACGCCGCCCTCGGTTAGCGCCACCGGAAGCCCGAGCATCGCAAAAAAGTTCGGCGTCACATGATCGTTCGCCATGAAGACAAATGGCTCGCCGTCGATCGAAACCTGAGCCCGGTTGTCGCGCGCGAAGCCGGCGAGGCCTGCGA
>VFZQ01000384.1 GCA_016871135.1 Acidobacteriota bacterium
CTCGGGCGCAGGGCGGCGCGGAGATCCGCGTAGCCCTGCCGAATGTCTTTCCTTGTTTTTGCCGTTGCGAGCGTTTGTTCGATCTCTTCGGTTCGGCCGGCGTGCCAGACCGGCAGCAGATGACGCGCGCGCTTCCACTCTTCGACCATCGTTTCGAGCAACTTGGGCCCCGGAACATTTTGCGCCAGCAATGTTCGAAGCGACGCCGCCGGCTGCGGCGCCATGGCCGCGGTGACCGGTTCCTTCTCGGGCGTCATGGGCGTGGAATTGCGCCACACAAACAGCAGCGCGACGACAAGCAGCATCGCTACCGCAGGCATCAACCGGTACCGGCGCAACAACACGCCGACGCCGCCGGATTCTTCCACGCCGAGATGCGACTCGTCGAAGACGATGGCGCGGTCCTTTGGGAACAGTTTCGCGACGAGGCCGGCATCGCGATTTTCGTGCAGGCTGCCGTTGGACAGCGGGCGCACACTCCACAGAAGCCGGATTGTTCCCTTGCCCACGCGCCGCTCGGCGAGCGAGCACTTATCCCGATCACCAATGACGCATTTCCAGAGCTCGCCGCGGAGATCGAGTCCGCGGACGTTATGAATGAAGCCCATTTTCTCCGTGCGAATGTTCGCCTTCGACGACGCGGGCGCGAGGGCAATCAGCAATACGCCGCCTCCCCGGAGGATCGATTCGAAGTCCTTGTCCTCTTTCAGCACAAGCGGCGATGCGCCGAGCAGCACGTAGTGCGCGTTGCCGCCATCAAGCGATGTCCACGCTTCATAATTTCTGGATACGTTGCCGGTCGTGCGCCGGAGCGATTCGTAGAGCACCTTTGCGCCGCGGGGATCGGAGCGCAGCGTTGAGTAGTCGGGATAGACATCGCCTTGCGCCATCGACTCCATCATGCGCGGCAGCAGCAGAGCGAGGAAAGCGAACAGAAAAACCAGCGGGAGAATTCTACGCATGCCGGCGCAACTCCTCCCATGTGCCGCGCAGAACAGAGAACTCGCTCGCGCCCGCGCCGGTAAAGCCATACCAGGCCACTTCGTATTGACGCAGGCCGTTCGCGTAGCCTTCGAGCGCCGCGGACTCACGCACGCGGCGTTCGAACTCGCGGCGGTATTCGTGGCCGGTCTTGGCGGGCTGCAAGGCGACGTAGCCTTTTTCGCCGAGATACCGCAGTCCGGCCAGATGAACGGCACGCATCGCCAACCTGTACTCGCCGCGCGCGGCGCAGTCGTCGGCCATGCGAAGCCACTCGTCTTCGGGCTTTTGATCCGGCGTGACGTTCTCGTCGGAGAGATCGACCAACGGCGCGACCGGCACGGCCGACGCGGCTGCCGGCTTGGCTTTGTCGCGCTTGCGATTGAAGAGCACAATGCCAATGGAAATCAACGCTAGCGCGGCCGCGACGATCATAACCCACTTGAGCACCTGCGCGTCGATGCTCCATGTCGAAGGCGTCTGTGTGGGGGGCTTGCTATCGTCGCCGAATAGCTTTTTCCACATCTCGAAGAACCATTCGACGGCTTTCCCGATCGACTCGAAAATGCGGCGCAGGCCGTCGCCCGTCGCCGAGTCGGTATCCTCACGCGGCGCGCGCCATGCGAATTCGGGCTCGCGGAGAACCTCTTCGATCTTCTGATCAAGCGCGGCCGGATCGACCTCTTGTTGCTGCGCGAAACCGGGCAGACAGAGCGCAATCAGCGCGGCCGCGAGCACCGCCAGCCGCCGCAGCGCGCCGCGCAAGTCCTCGCCGTCGCTGCGTGCCTGCGCATAGAACGCGCGCACGGCGGCGAGGGCGTTGTGCGCGGGCTCCAACAGCACCCACGACACGACCAGTGTCACCAGAAACGTCGACGCGTTGAGCAGCCGGAACGCCAGCCGTCCGAGGTCGGTTTGCAAGCCGAGAAAGGCCTTCAGCAGCATCGGCACCACGAACCAGAGCGCGGCAAGATTGAGAAACAACAACAGCCAGGCCGCGGTGAAGAGCAACAGCGAAACAGCATGCGCGCGTGTATCGCCAAGGCCGAGTTTCCACGACTCCCGCACAAATCCGCGCTCGCGATCCAAAGCGGCTGGGCCGATGTTACGAAAGAATGCGGCGAAAGCAGGTACCGGGAACAGGACGACGCCCGCGGCGGCGAGCGAAGGCAGCCTTAAGGGCTGCCAGAACAGTTGCACGAAAAACGTACGCAGGAGCGCTTCGAACGACGGCGCCGAGGGCAGTTCGCCCCGCAGCAGCCGCAGACAGTCGCGCGTGAACACGGCCTGCGCGGTGTGCTTCAAGCCGAACAAAAGCGCGAGCAGGAAGCTTTTCCAAACCAGGCGTTCGGCCGCGAACGCGCTGCGGCTCATTTCAAGAACGAAATCGATCAGCGCGAAGGTGTACGGCAGCGAACCCGCGAGCCAGATCGACCAGGAACGCGCTGGCAGTTCGCGCATCAGGCCGCAGGCCTCTTCTAGACGCCACACGCCTTCGGCGCCGTTCACGCGTTTCATTCGTCATCCGTCCCGCGGCCCCAGGATGGCGGCAGCTTTTCAAGAACGTAGCCGAGCGTTGCGTGCAAAAAGAAGGTGATGAGTAAGCCGGCGATGGCGGCCGTCATCCAGACAATCCAGCGCGTGCCGGTACGCTTCACCGTGGCTGCTCCGGCGGCGGCGAGACAGGTCACGCACAACAGCCGGCCGTCGTGTTCGGTGACACATTCGCGACAGTAGAACTTTTTGCACGACGGACAGCGGCTGACGGCCTCGCGCGTGGCGTGACTCCAACAGCGCCGCCTGGCGAGCGGGGCGTTCACTGGGCGTCTGGCTCCTTGTTGATCAGCCAAGCGACCCACCCACTCAGCCCCACAACCGCGTGCCAGATAGCGCGCGCGACGGTCTGTTCACGCAGCCACAACCACTCGATATTTTCCGGGCGAACACCGCCGCGATCGACAGCGCGGAAGAACTCGATCCACGATTTGGTCATCGAGAAACCGAGCACGCCGGCGTCGACGGTGGCAAGAATCGCGATGACCATGCTCAGCGCGGCGACCCAAATGCCCACTTCTCGACGACGGTTGAACGCAATTATACCCATCACGATTTCGGCGGCGAGCAAGGTAAACGACAATCCGAGACCGTTCTCCATCTGCTTCGCGAAAAACAGCACGGCGAGAATGCCCGCGTGCGCAACCACCATGCCGAACAGCACGCGCTGCAAGAGCGGCGTATTCTTCACGACCGGCACGTCGCCGGCCGAGCGAATCGGCGCCGTGATCGTCATACCGTCGCGAGAAAGCTCGCCTTGCACCGAGGTGATCAACGCGCGGAGAGCCGGCACCGCCTGATTGGCCTGCTTCATCGTACGCACGGCTTCGATGGTTACGGTGCTGACGGCGGTGTGAAGCACGAGGCGGCATCGCGGGCCGCGTGCGACATCAAGCAATGCGAAGACAAGCCAGATGCCGGGAACGACCGCCCACCACGCCCATGCACCGGGCGCGAGGATCAACAGCAGAAGGGTGAAGAAGAACGATAGTCCAAGCGACGCGCTGCGGAGCGGATTCCACAACGAGAACTCGGTAACGACAAGCGCTTGAATGTCGGAGATCTGAAAACGAGAGTATCGCTCGGAGAAGCGCGACGAATTGACGTAAAGTATTTCGGCGCCGTCCAGCCAGAGTTCGGCGTAACGAAACAGGCCACTTTCGCGGGGAAGGAGGAGACGGCGGTTCATCGATTCCCCCCTTGCATGCGGACGATGAATACGACGAGCGAAACGATCAGAATGACCTGAAGGATCGCAATCGCCACCGTCAGCCACTGCCGCCATTTGCCGCGCGGAAATAGCGGCGAAGGATCGTTCCAGTGTTTGATGGCGAAGTAAAGCGCGGCCGGAGTCGTGAAAATAATCAGCCAGCAAAGCGGTATCGGCAACGTGACGAGCGCGAGCGCGATGGTGTCGAAATTCGTGCGCTCGGTGAGCCGCACTTGATCGAGCACGCCGCCTTTTCCGGCCTCAAAGCACGAAGGGCAGACGCGAAGATTCGAAACGGGAATGTCGCAGAGCGTGCAGAGAAAGCGCCCGCAGCCATCGCAGGCGGCCACCGCGCGATTCGCCGCATGGTTGTAACAGCTCGCCTCTTCACCGGTGACAATGGCCTCCGGCGCGGCGCCCGCGACAGGCCGCATCGCGGCCGGAAAAACAACCACCTCAACGCCCCGTGCGCAAACCGGGCACGGGATTGCGCCACCGGCGTTCCAGTTCGCCGTTTGTACTTGCATTGCGCAACCGCCGCAGACGACGTAGCCCATCGGTTAGCTCCCGAACACCACGCGCGTGTCGCAAATGCGGTCGTGCAACGTGCGCTTCTCTTCGTCCCAGGCGGCCATCAGAAAGCCAACATACATCGTCAGGCTGCTCAGCATGTGCGCGAAATAGCGGCCCCACGCCAGGCCCCAGCGGAACTCGCCACCCCGCGCGCGGACCACTTTCAGGCCGAGGATCATCTTGCCGGGCGTCGCGCCTTTCTTCACCAGGAACCAGGCTTCGTAGTAGCCAGCCGCGACGATGCTCATGATAATCGCGAACGCAGCCGTCGAGCCAAACAGCCAGAAGTTGGCCTTGGCCGGATCGTTGCCCATCGTCGTCATGACGACAAGCATTGGAATTTGGAAAATGTAGCCGGCCATGGAGGTGATCACGCCATCGATCATTCGCGCGACAACGCGAATCCAAAATCCCGCGTAGCGTTGATTGCCGCGAACAGAAACATCGCCTTCGCGAATGCGTTGCAGCACGATCGGCTTGCACGTCGCACACGCGCGGCCGTAGCTCAGTGGGATCGTTTGCTCTTCGGCGAACCCGTTGCCGCACTGCATACACCTGACGGCGCCGGGCGGCGGCGCCATCTGAAAAAGTGTGCGGAATTGAGCCCAGTTCGGCATGCCCGCGCGCCAAACAAGCGTCTCGCCGACGATGGCGCCCGAGGCCGCCAGCCCTTGCAGTTCGGAGTCCTCAACCGGTCCCGCCTGCTGCCCGTTCAAAACGTAGTACCAGGTCATCCCGCGAGCTTTTAGTTTACTGCTTGGCGGGGCTCACAAAATCCGGGGCCGGTTCATTCCAAATGTGATGATTGAACCAATCGAGATTGTGCCGCATCACCGCCCGCATCGATTTCGGTTTCGTAATGCCGTGCCCGTAGCCTTTATACACGATCATTTCCACGGGCACGCCGCGGTCTTCCAGGCCTTGCCGCAGTTCGTAGGCGTTGGCGATCGGGACGCGCTTATCGAGTTCCCCGTGCTGAATCAGCGTCGGTGTGCGCGCCTGTTTCACGTTGGTCATGGGCGATGTCTTGAGATAGATTGCGGGATCGTCGGCGGGGTCGTCGCCGAGATACTGAATTGTGAACGGCGTGATATCGGTGTTGTAGTAATAGGTCGCCCAGTTCGAGATGCCGGCGCCGACAGAGACGGCGGTGAACTTCGTCGAGTTTGTCGTCAGGAACGCGGAAATGTAGCCGCCTTGACTCCAGCCCATCACGCCGACTTTCTTCTCGTCCACCCAGCCTTGCTTGATCAAATAATCGACACCGCTCTCCACATCCCACGCGTCGCCGACGCCGAGATTTCGCACGTTGAGTTGCCGGAACTTTTCGCCATATCCGGCCGAGCCTCGATAGTTCACCCGTAGTAGTAACGATCCCCCGGCAGAGCCGGGGGCCTTCGTTCGTGAGCCGCTCAAAGCGGCTGGTTGGGGTCGCTGGCGCGGCCCCGTGGTTTAGCACCAC
>VFZQ01000385.1 GCA_016871135.1 Acidobacteriota bacterium
CGAAGATCTCTTCAGCGTGATGTTCTTTTTGAACGTTGTGCTCGGCGCGTTCAATTTGATTCCATTGCCGCCGCTCGACGGATTTACGGCGATCGGTGTGATTCTGCCCGAATCGATCGCCTACAAGCTCGAAGATCTGCGTCAGTCCGCGGGCATGTTTCAGATGTTGGGGCTTGTCATCGCGTGGCAGGTTTCGGGCATGTTTATCGGTCCCGCGATGGCCATCTTTAGCGCCCTGATCTTCGGCTTTTGACTCTTCCGCACCAAGAAAACGCTAGCAAGGGTCTATAAGTCCTGCTACTATGTAGGGGTCTTTGCTCGGCTCTGTTTGTCTGCCCCGTGTTCTTTGGTTGCTGTCGTTGCGCCACGTTCCCCGGCTCCGGTCTTCTCGAGTTCAGCATGCAAAGGCGAATTCAACAGCATCCAAAGGATTTCGTAAATGACCAACATCTTTGTCGGTAATTTGAGCTTCCGGACGACGCAGGACGAACTCCATCAAGCCTTCGGGGCTTATGGCCAGGTCGAACGCGTCAACCTCATCACGGACCGTGACTCCGGTCAATCGCGTGGCTTCGCATTCGTCGAAATGCCGAACGCCAATGAAGCCGAGGCGGCGATCAACGCGCTCAACGGCACCAACTTCGGTGGTCGCAACATCAACGTCAACGTGGCTCGTCCTCGTCAAGAGGGCGGCGGTGGCCGTGGCGGCCGCGGTGGCCGTGGTGGCGGTGGCGGCGGCCGCTGGTAGTCTGACTTAACCTTTCTGAAGCCTCCCGATCGGATACAATGCCGGGCTGGAGGCTTCATGCGTTTATTGGTCTTTTTCTGCGCGTGTGCCGGATTGTTCGCCCAAAGTCAATTAGCGACACTCAGCGGAACGGTCGTCGATACCTCGGCCGCGGTGATTCCCGCCGCGGCGATTAAGCTCGTCAACGTCGAAACCGGCGAATCATGGAACGCGACGACGAATGAAAGCGGCTCGTTCACGGTGCCTCTTGTGAAACCTGGCCGCTACCGGCTCGATGTCGATAAGACCGGCTTTAAGCCGCACGCGCAAACCGGCCTCGTACTGGAAACAGGCGGCCAGCAGCGCGTCGATGTTCGTCTCGAAGTTGGCTCTCAAGCCGAACGCATTACCGTCGAAGCCTCGGTATCGCAGTTGCAAACCGAGTCGGCTACAGTGGGGGCTGTTGTCGAAAATCGCACCATCGTCAACATGCCGTTGATCAACCGCCGCGCGGCGCAATTGGCACGCCTGACAGGGTTCGTCGTACAGGTCGGCACCGGCTCGAACTTCGCCATGGGCGGCGGGCGGGGCAATAATACAAACTGGCGCATCGACGGCGGCAACGTGCAAAACGTGCTTGTAGGCGATCAGGGATTGAACTTCGATCCTCCCATCGAATCGCTGCAGGAGTTCAGCGTGTCGATTTCCAATTACTCCGCCGAGCTCGGGCGCACCGGCGGCGGCGTTGTGCAGATGACAACCAAGAGCGGCACGAATCAGTTCCACGGTTCAGCCTACGAGTACCTTCGCAACGACGCATTCGACGCCCGTACGTTCTTCGCCGCTGCCAAGACGCCGCTGCGCTACAACCTGTTCGGCGCCAGCTTCTCCGGTCCTATCCGCAAAGACAAGACCCACTTCTTCTTCAACTACGAAGGACGTCGTACAAAGAGCGGTTCGACGTTCATTCACAACGTTCCCACCCCCGCTGAAAAGACCGGTGACTTCTCCGCCAACCCGATTGCCATTCGCGATCCCGAAGCCACGGGCCGTCCGCCGTTTCCCGGGAATCGAATCCCCGCCAGCCGCCTCGATCCAATCGGCGCCCGCATCGCCGCCGCCTATCCCGATCCCAACGTTGCCGGTGCCACAACAGGCAACGCCAACTTCCGCGCCAACGGCCAGAACATCGATCCACCCAACAACTACGTGAGCCGCGTCGATCACGCGTTCTCCGAAAAAGACCGCGTTTACGGCCGTTTTCTAGCCAGCAACGGCGGACAGACCGACTCGCCCGTTTGGCAAACCGTTCCCGCGATGGACCCGGTCTTCCGCAATCGCAAGAACAAGTTTTTCAACGGCGGCATGACATGGTTCCACAACTTCAGGCCCGCGCTGATCAACGAATTTCGATTCAACTATGACTGGCGCGAGTTCATCAATCTCAACTCCGGCGCCTATACGAACTTCAACGGGACGATCGGCCTCCGCGGCGTCAATCAACAGTTCGCACCCCGTGTGACTATTACCGGCTACACCACCATGGGTGAAGGCTCCAATCATGAGCGCATTCAATCGCCGATCAAAGGCTCGCACATCGCCGATAATCTGCTGTTGCTCAAGGGCGACCACAGTATCAAAATCGGTTTCGAGCGCCGCACATCGACCAACGACGACTTGAATCGCAACACGGCCGGCGGCGTGTTCGGCTTCAATAATGTGGCCACCGGCCACGGCGTCGCGGCGCTGCTGCTAGGTTGGGTCCAAAGCGCCAATATCAACGAAGTGTTGCCAATCCGAAGCCGCATCGACGCCTATGGCGGCTTCGCGCAGGACGATTGGAAATTTTCGTCCAAGTTGACGTTCAACATCGGGCTTCGCTGGGACATGGATACACCGAGGCGCGAACTGTTCGCCAACCGCATGAACTCGTTCGACCTGAATGCGATCAATCCGGTCTCTGGCACGCCGGGAGCGATCACGTTCGCCGGCCGCAATGGACTTTCGCAATGGGCGCACAATTTCGACCGCAACAACTTTGCGCCGCGGCTGGGTTTCGCCTATCGCGCCACGAACAAACTCGTCGTTCGCGGCGGCGGCGCGGTGCTCTACATGGGCAACTACGATCAAGCCACCGTAATCAACGCAACCGTTGGTTTCAGCTATGCCGGCAATTTCGTCTCTCCGGACAACGGGCTCACCCCCGCATTCCGTTTCCGCAACGGTCTTCCGCCGATTCCGGCTCCCAGCGAGAGCGATCTCAATCCGGGCTTTGGCGCCGTGCGCGCCGGACAAAGCCCCGTGCAGAGCATCGAGTATTTCCAACCCGGCCCGCGCGCCACGCCGTATATGATGAGTACGAACTTCAACATCCAATACCAGCTGCCCGCGCAAATTGCCGTTGAACTCGGCTATCTCGGTACTGTCGGGCATCGGCTCGCGTCGCCCGCGAATCTTACGCTGAATCAGGTGCGGCCTGAGTTGATGGGCCCCGGCAACGCGCAGGCGCGGCGCCCGTTTCCGCAGTACACTGACGTGCTGCTGCTCGCGCAGCCGCTGGGCAATTCCAACTATCACGCAGTCAATCTGAAAGTCGACAAACGCTACGCGAAAGGCTTGCAATTCCAGGCCAACTACACAACGTCCCGCGGTATCGACGACGTGGAATCGCGAGGTGAACTCGGCGGCAATCCCGGGTCGGCGCTGGCGAACGTTTACAACCGGCGCGCCGATCGCGGGCTGTCGGGCAACTCGATCAAGCATCGTTTGATATCGAGCGTCGTCTACGAAATTCCTTCGCCCTGGGGCGCGCTGAAAGGCTGGACCGTCGGATACATCGGCGAGTTCCGCACTGGCCCGCCGATCGGCGTTAACGAGCAGGTGAATCTAACGAATTCGTTTTCGCCCGCTAACCGCCCCAACGTTGTCGGCGATCCCAAGATCAACTCAAGCCGCTCGCGGGCTGAACAGCTCAATGCATGGTTCAACACAGCCGCCTTCGCCGCGCCCCCGCAGTTCACATTCGGCAACGCCGGCCGCACGACGGGCTACGGCCCGGGCGCGATAGCTATGGACTTGTCGATCATGAAGGACTTCAAGTTCGCCGAGAGTTACAACCTGCAATTCCGTTCCGAGATGTTGAACTTCATCAACAATCCGAACTTCAACGTGCCCAATCTTAGCCGCGGCCAGGCGGCCTTCGGACGCATCACTTCGCTCATCGATGGCAATCAAGCGCGCATCATCCAGTTCGGACTGCACTTCAAATTCTGAGGTCGTAACACAGCAGCCGCGCACCGCCACCCTTCAACATATCGCGGCCGTTTTGCGAGACGTACAGTAGTCCGCGCGAAACAACCGGCGACGCCCACGTTTCGCGCGCCGCGAACATCCAGGTGCGCGCTGTTTCTTTGTAGCCCTTCGGCGTGAGATCCATCCAGAGCAAATGGCCCAACTCGCCAATGCAGAGATACGAGCCATCGACCGCTAGCAGTGTGCCGCGAAAGGTCCCAAGTTGTTGCTTGCGCCGATCGCCGTTGATCTCGAACGACTCTTCCCATTCGGGCGTTGTGCGCCAAACGATTTTCCCCGTCGCCGCCTCCACGCACGCCAGCGAGGCATCCGGCTCATTGCGTCCGTCGAAGCCGTAGAGATAGCCGTCGCGATGAATCGGCGTGTTGAAGTGTAAGCCGAAATCGGGCGTGGTCCACAACACCTTGTGCGTGAAGTCCGGTTGGATTTCGAGCATCGATCCACCCGTCTTATACGACGCCGAAACGAAGACCTTGTTGTCGAAAATCACGGGGCATGAGGCGTTCACCGATTCATAGCTCTTGCTTCGCCACGCGTAGGTGAAGTCGACCTTCCCGTTTGCCGGATCGATGCAGAGCAGCCCTCCCGTCGGCGGCCGCGACTCGCCGCCCGCAAACACGAATACGCGGCGCTTGCCGTGCACCACCGCCGGAATCGGCGACGCATAACTCGGTCCCCACTCCTTGCCCGCGCGCCAAAGCTCTTTCCCGTTGGTCAGATCGAGCGCGACCACACACGGCCCGTTCGCCGCGCCCACCTGGCAAATCAGCTTGCCGCCTTCAACCAGCGGCGTCGATGCGTAGCCGAAGAAGTCCTGCGGAACTTTGTAGTCTTGCAGTAGATCCCGCTTCCAAATCAACTTGCCATCGGCGAGCGACAAGCAATGCAGCTTGCCTTCCGCGCCAGCGAGAAACACGCGATCGCCGCTGATGACGGGGCTCGAACGCGGTCCGTTGTTGTAGCCGTAGCGGTCTTCAAAACTCGTCGGGAGTGTAAACTGCCAAAAACGCTCGGCGGTTTCGGCGTGCAAGCACTCGATGCGCTCCTGGCTACCAACGCGGTGCTGATAGACCAAACGATCGCCCGCGATCGCCGGCGACGCGTAGCCAGTGCCTTTCCGAAACTCCCAAACCAGCGGTGCGGGCAGCTTGCGGCTCAGCTTCGTCTCACTCGAAACGGAATTGAACGTTGGCCCAAGAAACGAAACCCAGTCATGCGTCTTCGCGCCCGCCGCCAGTGCGCTCGGCTTCTTGTGCAGCGTCGCATCGGGATTGGCGGCCAGCGCCGACAGCAGCAGATCGCGGCGAGTCATCCTCTTATTCTAAGGCGCGCCGTTGGGCTTGGAACCAGAGCATTGCGTGCACCAATACTTCGACCTGCTTACGCAGGTAGCGTTCCGCGGACATCGCGAAAATGCCGATGGCGAGGCCGGCGGCTGTGGAGATGATGGCTTCGCCCAAGTAGAATGCTGTCGACGCCAGCCTGGATCCGGCGTTACCTACTCCGCCTCGGAACGATCCAACAATTCCGAAGCAAGTTAGTAGAACCCCAGCCATCGGCGCCGCGTAAGCAATCGCCGCCAGCGCCCGCAGTCCGCGCGCGAGCCTGACTTCCTCGCGTGCAATCGCCCAGACGATTCGGCCCGTATTTTCCATCGCGTCTTTCGACACCGCCGCGTCGAAAGAAGTTCCCCTACTCGACGCGGGACAGTGAATAGCGTTG
>VFZQ01000386.1 GCA_016871135.1 Acidobacteriota bacterium
ATACAAGCAGGCTTCCAAACAGCTTTGTGAACGTTTCCATCGGTCGCGAGTCTCCTGTTCTCGTCTTGACAACAAGATCATCCGACAGACGACCGGTGGTTTCAAAATTTCAAATGTTTTTGGCTAGTACTTTCTTGGCGAACGACTCGCCAAGATATGGTCCCTTACAACCCTTCACGATGAGGCCGCTAATTCTCACGTGCGGATTCGCTTCGCCCGCGTACTGACTCTTGACGCTATTCGGAATTCTGACCGTTACTTTTTTCAGGCTATTCCGAGTATCGCTGATAGAAATATCCGCTTCGGTTAAGTTGACGGCCGCTGTGTACTGCCAAGTTCCCGGCGGGTCTTCCCAAGCGCCCTCGACGGTGCCGGCCACGCGAATCCCGCCCCCGCTAAGCGCAGGCTTCAGCACCAACCGATCGGTGGCGATATCGTAGTCGCTCGCTGCGAGCCATCCGGTGTCGACGGCAGAAGTGTTGGGGCCCGTATCCCATTGAGCATCACAGACCAGAATCGGAATTTTGACAGGTTTATCGGCCTCGGCGGCGATGCCGGCGAAGAAGGCGTTCTTGTTCTTATCGGAAATGACTAGAACATTGGCGCCGCCGCCATTCACCTTGACCATGTACTTCGGATACACCGCGGGCTTGCCCATGCCCGCCAGGTCCGAAGAAGAAACCGTCTTCGCCGTCGCAGCCCTCATGTCAGCCTTGATACGCTCGTACTGCCCTACGGCTCCGCCAATCGCCCGCTTCGTCACGCCAGCGACCTCGATCATCTGGTACCAGAAGCGCCGGTAAACCTCGACAGCATCGGTTCGCTGGACCGGCTTCCGCTTTCCAAGATCGGTGTGATCGTGCACCCACTTGCACAGATGCGCGTCCTGAAGGACGTAGGCAGCCGGAAAGAACTTGTCGCCGCCGAATCGAGACAGGATCAACTCCTTCTTTGCATAACCCTTGTCGTCGGTCTTTTCGGAATAGTGCAAGAGCTTTTTCCGGTCGGTCTTGGCCTTGTCGGAGTGTTTCAGGTCGGCCGAGATGTCCTTCCACTTCCAGGTGCCTGGCAGGTCGATACCCCAGTTGGCCGTCTTCAAGTTATCTTTGTGCGGCGCGAGTATGAAATGCACGTCGACGTTCTTCAACGCCTTGGTCAACGACGCGCCTACGGTCATCTTCCGCCCGTCCGGATCGGTCGCGAAGTTAATGTAGAAACGGTTCTCCGCGCTGTCCCACGCGTTCGGCGTATTCGGTACGACGGTGTAGTCGACCTTGACCTCTTTGATCTTGATGACGGTGAATCGCGCCCAGTCTCCATTGCGTTTGGCCGTCTTCTCCAGCCCGCCGGCGTCGCGATCCATTCCCGCGTGCACACGAAGGCCACATGGGATATCGGTCTCGGCCGCGCCTTCCACCCAAAACGTCTTCTCGGCATCCTTGAGAGCGGAGAACTTCACCTTGATATCGGTCTGCTCAGCGCCCGCTGTCTCGGCGTCGAAGAACTTCACGGCGCCTTCGGCCGGTTTGTCGTCGTCGCCGCCGAAGCGCTTCGTTGGCGGGTCGTCTTTTTCCGTGCCCAGCCCCGCGTCTAGGGTTACGAAATAATCACCGCAGCCGTCGGGAAGATTGTCGAACTTGATCTTCTGGCAAATCAACTTGGCGCGCCCGTGATCGCCGCCAGCGCTCTGCGCGTGCAAAAGCCTTCCTGGTTTGGCGGCATCGCCGGCTTTCGGTTCGCCGGTTCGCTCCTCCGGTTTCATTTCTGACGGATCGGGCAAATTCTTGGCGTTTAGATTCGTGTAGTACGTATCGACCGGATCGGTATCGCGATCGACCTCCAACTTGTCGATCTCGGCCTTGTCGTGCTGAAAGAGCTTGAATTCGATTTTGACGACGCCCATCTCTTCGTCCGGTGTCGGATTCTTGTCGAGCTTAATGAACCGGTCGGCCGCATCGTCGAGCGTAAGCTTCGCCTTGATCTTCCCCTCGGTCTTGCCGCGCAAATAGAGCTTGAACGGCTTGCTGTCGGCGCCTTTCAACATTTCCGCCGTCAACTTCGCCGGGGCCGCCTTCGTGCAGATCTCATCAAGGAACATCTCGACGTTCGCTGGCGTGCAGGCGAACGTGGCTTCCTTGGCGAAGGGATGATCCATGTTCGATTGCGTTAGCGAAAGTTGAACGTAAGTCGGACAGGGGCGGATCGACCGCTCGCCGCTCTGTTTTTTATACTGCTCGGTGTCGCACAGAACAGCCTTGTACTCAAGTTCAACTTTCGGCACGACGACATTGACGTCCTCGACAAAAACTTCAAGCGTCTTATCCTGCCCGTGGGTCAGTTCGACTTTTTCAGTTTCTTTGCTGAAGTCGATCGTCGTCGCAAACGTCTTCGCGTCTTCAGCCGAGAGCGTGACCTTGACGTTGTAGCTCCCCGCGGCCACAAGGCCGATATCGGCGACGCCGTTCGATCCCGAGTTCTTGTCGCCCGGCGTCTCTTTGCCTGTAACAGTCACAACGGCGTTGGCGAACAGCCTCGACGGATCGCCTTTCTTGACTACTTTCACCTTGAGTGCCGGTTTCCGTTTCACCTCAAAACCGACATAGGCGATTTCGCCGTTCGACACGACAACGCTTTGCTTCGGCAGCGGCGTGGGAAGCTCGTACTTCTTTGCGGCTTCGGCGGTCAGCGCCGAAAGCTCCACTTCGTACGGGCCGGCGTCGAGCGGGTCGAAGATTGCGAGGCCATCCTCGTTACTCGGTTTTGCATCGCCCCCACGTTTGACCGTCGCACCTGCAATATTGCCGGCCGCGTCGTCGAGGACGTGAACCCATATCGCGCCTTTCTTCAGCGGGCATGGCTGCTCGGGGCTGGAGGCTGGTTTCGGCGCACCGCACGAGCAACTGAGGTTCTTGCCGCAACTGGGGCACAATGCCATTACAAAGTTCCTCCTTGCGGCACGAGCTTGCGGCCGCCGGTCCGCGCATCAAACCGGTCCTGAATCGCCGCCATCTTGACATGCCCAGGCAATGACGGATGGCGCAACATATTCCGCGCCCACTCCGCGTCGGGTGATCGTTCGAACCCTTCGCCGTATTGCAGCCAAAGCTCAAGCAGCACCAGGATCCCGCCACTGTTTTCGATTCCACACTTCTCCGCCCGACGGGTGACACGCGCCGCCAATGCCCCACTGCCGGCGTCGCCTAATTGCTCAAAACGCGCCGGCCACTCCAGCCGGATATGTTCCTTCAGCCGGCGTTCCAACGACTCCAGCGCGGTCTCCGAAAACCGGCGCATCTGCGCTTGGCGAATAACGAGCATGCACCGCGAAGTTTACCGAGCCTGACGTGGCAATGCAATATAATGATTCGGTGCTGAACCGTAATTGGCTGATCCCTTCCGGCGCCCTCGCGCTTGCCTCTCTCCTCTGGGCGCAAAGCGGCGCCCGCGTCCCTCAGACCGTTGACGAAGTCGCGCGTCCCGGCGGCGTTCTGCCGGGGAATCCGAAGATCGCGCTCGTCAAGGTAGCGGACGGTTTCATGGACCCCACCAATGTCGCCAACGCCGGCGACAGCTCCGGCCGCATCTTTGTCGTCGAGCGCGTCGGCCGCATACGCGTCGTGCACAAGGACGGCCGCGTGCAGAAGGAACCGTTCCTCGATCTCACCAACATCAATCCGCTGGGCAGCGACGTGCAGACCGGCTTCGTCGAGCAGGGCCTTTACTCCGTCGCCTTCCATCCGAAATTTAAGGACAACGGCTACTTCTTCGTGCATTACGCCTCGCTGCCGTTCAATGGCGACGGCGTGATCGTGCGTTTCCAGGTCGACAAGAACAGCCCGAATTTCCTGACGCCGGAGCGCACCAAACAAACCGCGAAAGTGCTGATGCGCATGCCTCGGCCCTACTACAATCACAACGGCGGCCAGATCGAGTTCGGCCCCGACGGCTATCTCTACATCGGCTCCGGCGACGGCGGCTGGGAAGGCGATCCACTCGAAGCGGGCCAGGATTTGAGCACGTGGCTCGGCAAGATGTTGCGCATCGACGTCAACGTCGACGACGATCGCGAAGCCTACAAGATCCCGCCGTCGAACCCCTATGCCTACGCCGCCAAAGAGCAGTTGATGTCGCTGTTCGGCATCAGCGAACTCGACTTCTCGAAGATCAAGACGCGGGCGCGCCGCGAAATTTGGGCCTACGGTCTGCGCAACCCGTATGAGTTCTCGTTCGACTTAAAGACGGGCGATCTCTGGATCGCCGACGTCGGCCAGAACCACTGGGAAGAAATCGACTTCCAACCGGCATCGTCGAAGGGCGGCGAGAACTACGGTTGGTCGAAGGTCAATGGCACGAAATGTTTCCCGATGACGGGGCCGAACGACAAGTGCCCGATCGTCGGCACGTTGCCCGCGTCCGAATATCCGCACGAAAATCCGTACCCCGGTGCGCCGCCGTTGAAGGACGGCCACGGATGTTCGGTGGAAGGCCTAGGCGTCGCCAACTACGGCGGCATGAAGGGCGTGTATCTTGTCGGCGACTGGTGCTCGGGCCGCGTGTTCGGAACGGGTTGGAACGGAAGCAAGTTTGTGTTGCAGGAGCTGGCGCACACAAATCTGCAATTCACCGCCGGCGGTTACGACGAAAACGGCTACGTTATGGCGGTAAACTGCAACTGCTTCTACACCGCCGACAAAGGCGCCACCGGCAATCCTCCGGGTGCGTTGTGGCGCATCGTTCCGGCGAATGAAGTTCCCGCCGGCGCCGAGACCGCGCGCACCGCGGGCGCGCCCGTCGAGACCTCCTCGACTGGGCCATTCCAGCTTCGCAACGCGCTCGACAACAAGCCCATCGAGTTCACCAAGATGGCCAACGACCGCGTCACGCCCGCCGTCGAACAGATGCGCAAGGACGGCACCAACGCCTACAACGGTAACCGCGGCGCGATCGGGGCCGGCAAGGGGCTCTACGACAAGTGGTGCGCAAGCTGCCATCTCGGCGATGGAACCGGCCGCATGGGTTCGAACATCGTCGACGCGCAAGTCACCTATCCGCGCGTGAAAACCGATGCGGGCGTGTATGAAGTAATCTACGCCGGCGCGACCGGCGCCATGCAGGCCTTCGGCGATCGCATTGCGCAGGACGACATCCTGAAAATTGTCGCCTACGTCAACTCGATCAAGAAAAAATAGGGGGCGAAGTGTGCTCCACTGTTGGTAATGCGATCGAGTCTAAGTCTGCTTACCATCAGTCTGCTCTTCGCCGCTCCTCCACCGAAGAGCGGCATCGACACCACCAGTTTCGACACCACCTGCAAGCCTTGCGATGACTTCTGGCGATTCGCCAACGGCGGCTGGATCGACAAGAATCCCATTCCCGCCAACCAATCCGGCTGGGGCACGATGTCGGTGGTCCGCGAAGGAAACAAGGAGCGCATCCGCGTTATCCTCGAAGCCGCCGCACTGGCCAAGAACGCTCCGGGTAGCAACGAGCAGAAGATTGGCGATCTCTACTCCGCGTGCATGGACACCGCGCGGATTGAAAAGCTCGGCGCGCAGCCAATCGCCTCCAATCTGGCGAGCATCGGTGCTATCGATTCGCGCGCGCAACTGAAGTCCACGCTGGTCGAATTTCTGAGTGAGGGCCGGGGCGCCGCGCCGGTTGGGATCTCCGGAAGTCCGGACATGAAGAATTCGAGCGAGATCATCGCCGCGGTGGCTGTCAGCGGGATCTCGCTTAGCGATCGCGACTTCTACTTGAAGG
>VFZQ01000387.1 GCA_016871135.1 Acidobacteriota bacterium
GGAGGGAAACACGCGATCCTGGTGTTCGCGACGGATGTAGAGAAAGCCGCAACCGGCAGGCGCGAATAGCCACTTGTGAGGACTGGCGGCCATGAAATCGCAGTCCATTTCATCGATGCGAAACGGAATCTGGCCGTGCATATGCGCGCCGTCGACAAGTGTCAGCACGCCCTTGGCGCGGGCGGCGCGGCAGATCTCGCGTACCGGCATGATGAGGCCGGTCGTCGTTGTGATGCCGCTAAAACAGAGCACTCGCGTGCGGGGACCAATGGCACCGACCATCAACTCAGCCAACTGTTCGGGGCTCTTCGGCGGCAGTGGGATCGGCACTTGCCGAACCACGATGCCGTGGCGCGCGGCGCGCACGGTCCACGCGCCTCGGCCGCTGGGATGTTCCTGATCGGTCATCAGTACCTCGTCGCCGGTTTTCAAGTCGAGTCCTTGCGCGACGAGGCTGATCGCTTCGGTGGCGTTGTGCGTCAGCGCGAGTTCGTCGGGATCGCAACCGACAAAGGCGGCGAGCGCCTTCCGATGCTCGTCCATGCGTTCGTAGCCCCAGCGCGGATACTCTTCGATGTCGAGCGCGGCCGATCGATCGATGAAGGCCTTCATCGCGGCAACGACCGGCTTAGGCGTGATGCCAAGACTGCCGTTGTTCAGGAACACGCGCCAGTGTGGCAGCGAGAACTGCTCCTCGCGAATACGCCGCCAATACATCTCCGGATCGGTTTCGGCCAGGGCAGCCGATGGCAGGGCCGCGAGACCAGTCAACAACGCACGACGGTTCATTGCAACATTGTAGTTAAACTGGAGATTCATGTCCTTTCGTTTCCGCCACGCCATCTGCAACGAGGTTTACAAAGGATGGGACTTCCGCGACGCCTGCAAGTCCATCCGTAAGGCCGGCTACACCGGCATCGAGATCGCACCATTCACGCTCGCCGACGATCCGTCGACGATCACGCCCGAACGGCGGCGCGAGTGCGTCGCGATCATGGCCGATGAGGGACTCGAGTTCGTCGGCCTCCACTGGTTAATGGTCGCGCCGAATGGGCTGCACGTGACCACTCCGGATCACGCGCTGCGGGCCCGCAGTTGGGAGCACATCCGCACGTCGATCGACCTCTGCGCCGATCTCATGCAAGAAGGCGGCGTCATGATTTTCGGCTCGCCGAAACAACGCACTTCCGTAGACGGCTTGTCCGCGAAAGAAGCGACGCGGAACTACGTCAACGGATTGCGCGGTGTTGCGAAACACGCCGAGATGAGGGGCGTGACATTGCTGATCGAAGCTCTGCCGCCTACCGACACCGATGTGGTCACGACGCTCGACGAGGCTGCGGCCTGGGTCAAGGAAATCGGCAGTCCAGCGATTCAGACGATGTTCGACTCGCATAACGCGGTAATGGAAGCCGAACCACACGCGACGCTGGTTGAGCGCCACTTCCCGCTGATTCGCCACGTGCACGTCAACGAAATGGACGGCAAACACCCAAGCAAGGGCAACTACGATTTCAAGCCAGTGCTGCGCGCTCTTCGCGACCGCAACTATTCGGGCTGGATCTCGATGGAAGCGTTCGATTTTACATTCGGTTCTGAAGTGATCGCCAACGAATCGTTGCGCCATATGGAAGCGGAGGTCGCGGCACTCTAATGTCTACTCGTTACTTGATCACGGGCGGAGCCGGTTTTATTGGTTCGGCACTGGTTCGCGAACTCTTGCAGTCGGGCGAAGCGCGCGTAGCGGTGATCGACAACATGCTGAGCGGCAAGCCGGCGAACCTGGAAGAGGTGAAAGAACGAGTGGACTTGCACGTCACCGACATCCGTGACTTCGACGCGATTCGACCATTGCTTGCTGGCATCGACACGGTGTTTCATCTCGCCGCGATACCCTCGGTGCCACGATCAATTAAGGATCCGGTACCTTCTCACGACGTCAATTGCAACGGCACATTCAACGTCTATCGCGCGGCGAAGGAGGCGGGCGTACGTCGAGTCGTCTACGCCGGGTCGAGCTCAGCGTATGGAGATACGCTGGTGCTGCCGAAGGTGGAGACGATGACGCCGAAACCGAAGTCTCCGTACGCTTTACAGAAGCTTCTAGGCGAGTATTACGGTTCGGTGTTTCACTCCTGCTACGGACTAGAGGCGGTGTCGCTGCGCTTCTTCAACGTGTTCGGGCCGCGTCAAGATCCGGGCAGCCCGTATTCGGGTGTCTTGAGCTTGTTCATGAAGGCGGCCCTTGAAAACACAGCGCCGACGATATTTGGAGATGGCGAGCAGACACGCGATTTCACCTACGTCGAAGACGTGGCGGCGCTAGTACACAAGGCCGCGCACGCGCCAGGTGTTTCCGGTAACGTCTACAACGCGGGCAATGGAAATCGCTACTCATTGAATTTCCTGTGGAGCGAAGTGCAAAAGCTGGCAGGCGTTTCGATTCCCGCGAAGTACGGCCCTCCGCGCGAAGGCGACGTCCGTGATTCGCAGGCCGACACTACGGCGGCGCGACGAGAGCTTGGTCACGATCCGCAGTTTCCGATTGAAGAGGGATTACGGCGGACGTTCGAGTGGTATCGGGCGTCGTGCTGACCTCCGAGTTGTTAGAGCGCGAAACATGGCTGGAACATGGCTTCGGCACGCGGCACGACGGCGCGTGGACGCCGGATGCGTCGACAGCGCGATTGAAGCAAACGCATTCGGCGACTTCCGTTTCGACTTTCGCGCCTGGACACTTCGGCGAAGGGGATGCGTTGCTTTCCACACAGCAAGGGCTTTGGCTTGAGATTCGCACGGCCGATTGCGTGCCGGTGCTGATTGCCGATCCGGTGCGTCGCGCGGTCGCAGCGATTCACGCGGGATGGCGCGGGACAGCGGCGCGAATTGTCGCCGAGGCGATTGAACAGCTCGTCGATGCCGGTTCGCGCCGAGCAGATCTGTTGGCGGCAATTGGCCCATCGATCGGCGCGTGCTGCTTCGAAGTGGGCAAAAATGTCGCGGACCACTTTCCCGACGATCGCATCCATCGCGATCCGCGGCCGCACGTTGACTTGATCGAGGCGAACCGCCGGCAGCTGATAGGCGCAGGCGTTCAACGCATCGACGCACTCGGACGTTGTACCCACTGCGATGCGGAGACGTTTCATTCATTCCGGCGCGACAAAGGCGACGGGCGAATGGTCAACGCGATTCGTGTGCGATAGATCGACGCAGCCAGTCCAGGCAGTTGATCACGGCCAAGCCCCTAACACGCTGGCGGTCGCCGAAGAGACTCAATCGTCGCGCGTGCGTGTGCTTCGGCGTGGCGAGTCCGATAAAGACTAACCCGGCCTGATCGCCGTCAGCGTAACCGGTCACGCTGAGGGCGTAGGTCGCGTGTGTCTTCGCGCGGGCGCCCGACGCCATCGCAATGGCGACTTCTTCGCTCACTTCCGTATGTTTCTCGATCAGAGCCGAAGGCACGTCCAGCAATGCCGTCTTCATTTCGTTCGTATACGTCAGGAATCCGCCCGCGAAGTACCTGCTCGATCCGCTCACTTCGGTGATCGTGGCGCCTAACAGGCCACCTGTGCAGCTTTCCGCGACGGCTACGGTTTGGCCGAGCGCGCGCAGCATGTCACCTACTGTTTTCGATAGCGTGTCGCCGTTGTTTGAGTAGATGCGATCGCCGATCAAACTCTCGATATGGGAGCCCAGGTCTTCGAGAAGGTTCTCCGCTTCTTCGGCGTTCGCAGAACGCGCGCGCAAGTGTATGTCGATATCACCGGCAGCGGCCAGAATTGTCGTTACCGGGTTCGTGTACTTGGTGTAGATCGGCGCAATCAACGAGTCAAGATCGCTCTCGCCCATCAACGCAACGCGATACCAACGCGCGCGAATCGCCATCGGCGGGAGAATTTGGCTGAGTTTCGGAACGATCTGCGAGGCAACCATCGGCTTCAACTCTCGCGGCGGCCCAGGCAGCATGACAACGATCTTTCCGGACCGGCTGAACCATTGGCCGGGCGCGGTGCCGTTCGGATTCGGAAGTACCTCTGCACCATCCAAGATGTCGGCCTGGCGCCGGTTGTTCGCGCTCGGTGTGCGGTTGAATTTCTTGAACCGTTCTTCGATCTGATGCCACACCGATTCGTCGTAATGTTGGCCGACGCCCAATGCCGCAGCTGCGGCGTCGCGCGTCACGTCGTCCTCGGTCGGACCGAGACCGCCGGTCAGAATGGCGAGTTCCGACGAAGCGAGCGCGGCTGCAATCGCGGCGGTCAACTTCGCGCGATCGTCGCCGATGATCGACTTCGCAACCACTTCGATACCAAGCGTATTGAGCTCCTGCGTGAGGTACAGCGAGTTTGTGTCGATCTTGTCTGGCGTCAGCATCTCCGAGCCGACGGCGATGATTTCGGCGTTCATAGCGGGCGTGGCGCAATACCGCAATCGACGCGATACAGCGTGTTGCTAGTCGCGACGATCGCGTGGCGCGAAGGCGAGAACGCAAGGCCGACGATGCCGGGGCCGGAAAGAAACACTTCCGCGTCGCGATCCGGCGAGATCCGCACAACGCCACGACGGCCGCCCAGCGACGCAGCCACATACAAATTATCGTCTTCGTCGAATGCAAGGCCCTGCGGGCGGCCGAGACCGCGATAGAAGACCTCTACTTCGCCTTTATTCGATATGCGGTAGACACAGTCGAAACTCGATGTGGTGGGGCCTGTCACGTAGAGGTAGCCCTCCGGACCGAAGGCGAGATGGTAAGCGGCAATCGACGGTTCGACCGTTGCGTAGACATAGATCTGGCGGTCACGGCTGATCTTGAAAATCGTGCCGCTACGATCGCCGACGTAGAGGAAACCCTCGTGATCGAACGCGATGCCGGTGGCGACGCCCATGCCTTCGACAAACACCGCCATCTCGCCGTTCGGCGTGACCTCGTAGATAATGCCGTCGAACCGGCTCGATACGTAGAGAATGCCGTCCTGATCGAACGCGAGTCCCGTGGCATTCATGATGTCGGTCAGGAACGGCGTCGCGCCTTCGCGCGGATCGATGCGATAAACCGACACCTGCGTCTTCTGCCCGCGGCTTCCAGAAAACGTGGAGAACACGATACCCTTACGATCCACGGCCGGGTTGGCGACCGGATGCAAATTGTCCGCGATCGGTATGCCGACCTCGCAGGTCCACTGCGAACTCGACAGATCGCCGCTTGCGACACGCAACGAGCTATCGGTGGCGTTGTCGGGGACACGCGCGATGCAGTACGAATCCGAACCGATGATCAGCGGCGCCGGCACTTCGCCGAGCAGCACGCGAGGACGGTCGGCGGTCGCGAATCCGCGGCCGTGAATGCGAATCTCGCCTCCAGGTATCGCAGCCTCCGGGGAAATCTGTTCTATGTTCGGATTCTTGTCAACAACTTTGCGTGGCATACCTAATAAAGATTGTTCCACCCGAGGACGCGCATGACAACCGCGCCATACACCCCGGCCATCACGTCGTCCATCACAATGCCGGTTCCTCCGGGCAGTTTTTCAAGTTGTCTGACCGGCGGCGGCTTGTAGATATCGAAGAGACGAAATAGCGCAAACGCCAATATCCATGGGGTCGCCGACGACAGATGCGTCGCGCCGGCCAGTGCGATCCACTGGCCGATTACTTCGTCGACAACAACCTCCTGCGGGTCCTTGCCGCCACGGGCGGCGGAGTAAGCGTTCGCTGCCCAAATTGACGGAATGAACATGACGGCAATCATCGACC
>VFZQ01000388.1 GCA_016871135.1 Acidobacteriota bacterium
ATTGACGGCGGCGCCGAATCCGATGTTCGAACCGGGATGGAGAATGGTCACGCCGTCGCGGGGGATCGACGCGGGCCAGGACGCCGCGACCTTTTCACACCCGCTGTTGTCGACAATCACGATGCGCAAATTCCGATAGGTCTGGCCCCGCAGGCTCTCGATCGACTCCCAGAGCGGCATGTCGGCGGTAAGCGTCGGAATGACGACGGTAACCCGAGGCGGCTGCAACCCAGTATTGTACTTCTAAATGGGGCGGGGGCTGCGAATGTGGCTCAGAACCCAGATCGCGATGATTGCCGTTTTGAGGCAGGCGACTTGCCAGTCGCGGCTGGTCCAGCAGTGTTGAATGTCCCAGGATTGGCCTTCGAGCAGCCAGATCCAGCCGGCGCCGAAGGCGAGCGTTGCCGAGACTGGAGCGCGGCGGTTGAAGAGTCCTTTGACGGTGATGGTGAGAAATCCTGTCACGAAAATAATTACCGCTACCTTGGTGGACACAGGCATTTGTCCCCTCATCTCGCAGAGATCGAATCGAACGGCGCCCTCTGGCGGTGGCGGTTCCGGAACAACTACTTTCGTCTGTGGAATCCACAGAGTCGCGAACAGTGCTGCGAGGAACACGAGAGTCAGGATGCGGTAAGGCACTTGATCGGTTTGGACACCGCGTTAGTTGGCGGGGTTCCGCGTTGACTCGGGACAGTACTCGTCAGCGGACGAAGTGATAAGTGAGGCGTTCTACTGGAGATCGAGGAATGCGATCGAACAGGATGAGCGGGGCGAGAGTGTGGACGGCGAAGAATTCTGTTCCCTACTGTTGAATGAAATGGACTTCCGAATCGCCTTGGCTGAACACCCGCTACACTAAAAGGCTTGCCCACCTCGCGCGAACTTGCCTATGACATTCTGCTTCGGGTTCATCAGGGCGCGTTTGCCGACGACTCGCTGCGGGCGATGCGGGCGGACTCGCAGCAGGATCTCAATCTTGCGAACGAACTCGTTTATGGGGTTCTCCGATTTCAGTTGCAGCTCGATTTTTTGATTGCGCACTACGCGGGGAATACGAAGAAGCTCGATATCGAAGTGCGTTTGGCGCTGCGGCTTGGGGTGTATCAGATTCGTCATCTCGATCGGGTTCCCGTGCATGCGGCTGTCGCCACGAGCGTCGATCTTGTCAAGCGCGCACGCAAGCGGAGCGCGGCGGGGTTTGTGAATGCCGTGCTGCGGAAGGCCGATAAAGAAACTGTTGTGTTTCCGTCGAAGGCGGTCGAATTGAGCGTGCCGGAGTGGATGTTGGCGCGATGGGAAGCGCATCACGGTTGCGCGGAAGCGATTGCGGCGCAGGCGCTGCGGAAGCCCGAGGCTCATATGCGCAATGGGCGGTTTATGGACATTGGCGCGCAATCGATCGTGCCGCTGCTGGAAATTGCTCCGCACCATCGCGTGCTCGACGTCTGCGCGGCGCCGGGTAACAAGACGCTGCACATTGCCGAATATTCCGAGCATGTCGTCGCTTGCGATCGGACGGTTGCGCGGCTTGCGACCGTTCCTGTCGACCGGCGCGCTCAACTGGACGCAGCGTCGGCGCTGCCGTTTGGGCCGGTCTTCGATCGAATCCTGGTCGATGCTCCGTGTAGCGGGACGGGCACCCTGGCGCGGAACCCGGAGATCAAATGGCGCGTCACGATGGAAGAGATCGAGCGCCATGCCGCGAGACAAGTGCAAATTCTCACTCACGCGCTGGCCGCGCTCAAGCCCGGGGGGCGGCTGGTTTACTCGACGTGTTCGCTTGAAAAGGAAGAAAACGAAGGGGTTGTGGCGCACTTCGCACACCGTCTCCAGTCGGCCACATACCGGTTGCCGGGCCGGGAAGCGGGTGATGGGTTCTACCATGCCGTGTTAGCATGAAAAACAGCGTTCCAATGGTGGAAATCCTGCCCTCTCTGCTTTCGGCGGACTTCGCTCGCCTTGGCGATCAAATTGCACAAGTGGAAGCCGCCGGCGCTTCGATGCTGCACTTCGACGTCATGGACGGGCATTTTGTTCCCAATCTGACCATGGGCACGCCGGTTCTCCAGTCGATTCGCAAAATCACCAAGATTCATATCGATGTCCATCTCATGATCACCAACGCCGACCAGATCGCGCCGATCTTCATTGAAGCCGGCGCCGATAGCGTTTCGGTGCATCAGGAGACTTGCCCGCACCTGGATCGCACGTTGAAACTCATCCAAACCGAGGGCGCGCTTGCGGGTGTTGTACTCAATCCGTCGACGCCGGTCAGCACTTTGAGCGAGGTCCTGGACATCGCCGATTTCGTGCTCGTGATGAGTGTTAATCCGGGCTTCGGCGGGCAGAAGTTTCTTCCCAATTCCTTGAACAAGATTCGCCAACTCGCCGCGCTGCGGGCCGAGTGGGGCCTTGATTTCAAGATTGAAATCGATGGGGGCGTGGGTTCGTCCAACGCCGCCGATATCGCACGCGCGGGCGCCGACTGGCTCGTGGCGGGCAACAGTGTTTTCGGCGCGGCCGATCCGGCCGCCGCATTTCAGGCGCTGCGATCCGCCGCGCGCGAAGCCACACAACAAGCCGCATAAGTGAGACCAATGAAGATCAGCAAGTCCATCGTCCTCGTCTGCCTCCTGCTCGTCGCCGCGACGGGCTGCCGCAAAAAGAAGTACGAAAATCCGATCGGCAAAGACACGCAGCAGCCGGACAAGATTCTTTTCGACAAAGCCGTCGCCGATATCGAAAGAGGCCGTTACGAGGTCGCGCGCATCACGCTCAACACGTTGATGAACACCTACGATACATCGGAGTTTTTGGCGAAGGCGAAACTTGCCGTGGCCGATAGCTGGATGCGCGAGGGCGGTTCGCACGGCATGGCGCAAGCAGAGGCGGAGTACAAGGACTTTATCCTGTTCTATCCGACGATGGAAGAGTCGGCCGAGGCGCAAGAGAAGATCTGCATGATTCACTACAAGCAGATGGAGAAGCCGGACCGCGATCCGAAGCACGCCTACAAGGCCGAAGAAGAGTGCCGGCAGTTGCTGGTGCAGTTCCCGAATTCGAAGTTCGCGCCACGTGTTTCGCAGTTGCTGCGTAACATTCAAGAAGTGGAAGCGGAAGGCGAGATGCGCACCGCGCGGTTCTATCACGGCAAGGGATCGAACCCGGCGGCGGCAAACCGTTTGCAGGGTTTGGTCGATCAATATCCGCTGTACTCGGCGGCCGATGAGGGGCTGTGGCTGCTTGGCGACTCTTACAACAAGATGGGCGCACGCTTCCGGCCGCAGTCGATTAAGGCGTATCAGCGGCTGGTGAAAGATTACCCGCTTTCGGCGTTCGTCGGCGACGCGAAGACGAAACTGAAGGACATGGAAGGCGAGATTCCCGAGGCCGATCCGGTGGCCGTGGCGCGCATGAAGTACGAGCAGGAGAACAAGACCAAGACCGGCATGATGCACACGGCGCTCGGCGTGTTCAAGAAGTCGCCCGATACGACGACATCGGCCAAGAGCGGTACGCCGGCGATGACGAATCCGCAGCGCACGATTCCGGTTTCGGTGCCGACGCCGGCGGGCGCGGCGGGCGGCGTGACCGATGTCGGCGGCCAAGTGGTGACCGGCACAAGCGATCTCGACAAGAAGCCGGACGCACGGCAAAGCGAAGAGAACAAGGCGAGCGGCGCAACGGCGGCCGCGGCCGAACAACAGCAGCAAGCGTTGCCGGCGAATCGACAGCCGGTGAAGGGCAAGAAGGCGCCGAAGCCGCCGAAGAAGCCCAGTAAATAGATGAGCCGTATCTTGCTCGCCGACGACAGCCCCCACGCGCAGCGCATGGGAGAGCGGTTGCTGCGCGATGAAGGACACGAGGTCATCACGGTAACCGATGGCGACGTGGTGTTCGCGCGGCTTCCGGATGTCGATCCGGACATATTGATCCTGGACGCGAATCTGCCGCTGCGCGACGGTTATGAGATTGCGCGGTTTGTGAAGGGGTCCTCGTTTTACCGGCACGCGGGAGTGCTGCTCACGGGGTCGATCGCCGAGCCGGTCGATGAAACCAAGGCGCGGCAAGCCGGCGCCGATGGGATGATCCACAAGCCGTTCGAGCTGAAGGCGCTGACGGCGTTGATCAACCCGCTTGTGTCCGCAGTTGCCGAGAAGCGTGACGCGCGTCCGGCGGGGCCGCCGCCTCCGCCGCCGGGCGAGGAGCCGAAGTTTGTGACCGGTGTTGTCGAATCGACGCCTGAACCGGAGAAGGCAGCGCCCGTGGAGCCGTCGAAACCGAGCGAGGCCGATCGCGTGCGCGCCGCGGTTACGTTGGCGTTGGACGCGGCGTTTCCGAAGATCGTCGACGAAGTCACGCGCCAAGTGCTCCGCGCGTTGCATACTAAACAATAGTCATGCCGGATAACAGCTTCGACATCGTTTCGAAAATTGAACTGCCTGAAGTGAACAATGCGATTCAACAGGCGCTGAAAGAGATCACGCAACGTTTCGACTTGAAGGACTCAAAGTCGACGATTGAGTTGAAGGAGAAGGACAACAAGATACTGCTCGGTTCCTCCGACGAGTTCAAGCTTAAGGCTGTGACCGATGTGTTGCAGTCGAAGCTGGCCAAGCGCAACGTGCCGCTGAAGGGGCTTGTGTTCGGCAAGCTGGAGCACGGTTCCGGTACTTCGATGCGGCAGGAGATTACGCTGCAACAGGGTATTCCGATCGAGAAGGCCAAGGACATCGTGAAGGTGATCAAGGACTCGAAGAAGAAGGTGCAGGCTTCGATTCAGGGCGATCTGGTGCGTGTGGCCGGCAAGGACCGGGATTCGCTGCAAGAGGTGATTGCGCTGCTTCGCGGCAAGGACTTCGGCATCGACATGCAGTTCACCAACTACCGGACGAACTAGTGCCGCGGCGAATTGAGACGCACCGCATCGCGGGTCCGGCGGGTGCGTTGGAGGCGCTGCTGGAAGAGCCGGAGAGCGGCGAGCCGCGCTTTGCCGCGCTGGTGTGTCATCCACATCCGCAGCATGGCGGTACGATGCACAACAAGGTTGTCTACCGTTTGGCGCGCGGGCTGCGAACGTGCGGCGCGGTTGTGCTACGGTTCAACTATCGTGGCGTGAATTTGAGCGAAGGCGAGTACGATCATGGCGTGGGCGAGACCGAAGACGCGCGGACTTGTTTGCACTGGCTTTCCGAACGCTATCCCGCGCTGCCGCTGGTGATCGCCGGGTTTTCGTTTGGCTCGCGCATCTCGCTGCGGATCGCATCGCAGCGGCCGGATCTGCGGCAATGCATCGCGGTTGGATTTCCGGCCGTTTACAAAGACCGATCGTATTTGGAACCGTGCACGGTACCGCGCACGTTCATCCATTCGACGAACGACCAATTCGGTTCGGTCGAGGAGTTGACGGCAATCGTCAACGAATTGAGCGGACCGCCACAACTCCAATTTGTGCCCGCGTCCGATCACTTTTTCGCGGACGCGCTGGACGCCTACGAACAGAAGGTAATTGAATGCTCCGCCGCCATTTCCTAGCCGGTTCGCTTGCCGCCGCAGCGGCGCCGTTTACGAAGCCGCTCGGGCTTAGTCTCTATACGATTCGCGGGCCGCTGGCTTCGAAGCCGGCCGAGACGTACAAGGCTGTAGCGGTGCTTGGCATCACGCAGCTTGAGGTCCGCGCGGATAACCTGAACAACCACGGGGCGATGATTCGCGACGCCGGTTTGAAGC
>VFZQ01000389.1 GCA_016871135.1 Acidobacteriota bacterium
CGCCGGCAAAGGCCTCCGGCACCTGCGACAGCTTCGCGAGCGGGTCGTCGCGGTCCGAAAAGGCGCCGAGCCACGCGTTGAGGGCGACTACCCGACAGAGGTGCAGCCGCTCATCGAGAGCCTGAACGAGTTGATCGCCGATCGCGAGAAAGCCGTCGCGCGCGCGCACGCCAGCGCCGGTGATCTGGCACACGGATTGAAAACGCCGCTGGCGCTACTGAAGAACGCGGACAGCCCTGAGGCGATCGATGAACTCGTTGAGCGAATGAAGCGGCAGGTGGACTATCATCTAGCGCGCGCCCGAGCGGCGGCATCTGGCGCTGACGGCGCTGTGTGCAGGATCGCACCCTGCGCGGCGGCAATCGTGCGGACGGTGTCGAAGCTATACGCCAATCGCAGCTTGGAAATCGTCGAATCGATTCCGCCGGAACTCCAAGTGCGCGTCCGCGCCGAAGACCTGGAAGAGATCCTCGGCAACGTGCTCGACAACGCCTGCAAGTGGGCGCGAAGCAGGATCCAAGTCTCGGCCGCGCCGCGCGACACCGTCGTCGAAATCACAATCGACGACGACGGCCCGGGCCTGCCCGAAGCGCAGCGCACGAAGGTTCTCGAACGCGGCGTGCGCCTGGACGAAGCGGCGCCCGGCTCGGGGCTGGGCTTGGCGATCGTACGCGATTTGGCGGAACTCTACGGCGGCGCAGTGTCGCTCGAATCGTCCGCGCTCGGCGGCCTGCGAGTCACGGTCACGCTGCCGGCTGAGTGACTCACTTGCCCGCGTCGATAGCGCTCTGTACCGACTTCCAAAACGCGGTGCGTTCCGGCTCAAATTTTGTGCCGGAGACCGGTGTGGGCCATCTGCCGAAAACCGGTATCGCGGCGTTCCTGTGTCCAGAAGTGCGGCGCCGTCGCCTGCCAGGAAGCGTCTTGGGCCAATAGCGCTTGGACCAGGAGCAATCGAGACGCGCGCATTCGGCTAAGGGCACCGCCACTGCGTCACTCCGCCGATTCCTTCTAAAATAGAATGAGTGCGTCGCCGCGTATTTCTCAGCCTTGCCCCCGCCCTCGCCGCGCAACCGTCGCGGACCGCCGTCCGCGGTATCCTCCAGCGCGAGCCGAAGTACGCGCTCAAAACGCCCGACGGCAACCTGGTCGCGCTGCAAGGCGAATCCGACGCGCTCGCCGTGCTGACCGACCCACGCGTGATCGGCCTCGACTTCGAAGCCGAAGGCGCCTTCGCCGGCCCGGTATTCGAAATCGCACCCATGCACACCTCGCCGCTCTACATCTACAAGGCCGGCCAGCGCTTGCTTGTGACATACTGGTGCGACGTTTGCGCCATTCGCACCTACTCGCCCGGCTCTTGCTGGTGCTGTCAGGAAGATACCGCCTTCGACCCCCGAGACCGGAAAGACAAGTGAAACTCGTACTCCTCTCCGCCGCACTGCTCCTCTCCATGGAAGACAATCTGAACGCCGCGAACTACGAAGCTCGCACCGCAACCGACGATGGAATCGGCATCGTACTCCTACGCGATCAAGCCACCGATACCTCCGTTTCCGTCCTCGTCAACATGGGCAACATCGCCTACAAGATGCTCGTCAAGGGCAAGGACGTTTTCTGGTCGCCCTACTCGAAGCTCTCCGAGTTCCGCGACAAGCCGACGCTGCTCGGCAATCCGTTTCTCGCGCCGTGGGCCAACCGGCTCGATCAACACGCGTTCTACGCCAACGGCGCCAAGTACAACCTGAACCCCGATCTGAAAAACTATCGGCCTGACGGCAACAATCAGCCGATTCACGGACTGCTCACCTATTCGAATCAATGGAAGCTCATCGGCATCGGCGCCGACGAGAAGTCGGCCTGGGTCACCAGCCGCATCGAGTTCTTCCGCCAGCCGAAATTAATGGCGCAGTTTCCGTTCGCGCACACCATCGACATGACCTATCGCCTCGCCAACGGAGTCCTTGAAGTCGAAACAGAGATCACGAATCTGTCCTTCGAGGCAATGCCGCTGGTGATCGGCTATCACCCGTATTTCCGTCTCCACGACGCTCCGCGCGATGATTGGAACGTCACGCTGCCGGTTAAACAGCACGTCGTGTTGAACAGCAAACTCACACCTACCGGCGAGATGAAACCGAATCCTTACAAGGACCCGCACAACTTGAAGGGCTCGCAATTGGACGACGTGTTCACCGGCTTGGTGCGCGACTCCGCGGGCCGCGCCGAATTCTCCGTGCAAGGTAAGCAGCAGAAGCTCTCGGTGCTCTATGGACCGAAGTACAACGTAGCCGTCGTCTACGCACCCCCGGGCCGCGACTTCATCTGTTTCGAGCCGATGACCGGCATCACGAATTCCATGAATTTAGCCCACGAGGGCAAGTACAAAGACCTGCAATCAATCCCGCCCGGCGGCGTCTGGAAAGAGAGTTTTTGGATCAAGCCTTCGGGCTTCTAACAGGCAATGAAACGTTTCGAAAATAGAACTGCCATCGTCACCGGCGGCGCTTCCGGTATCGGCTTGGCGATTTCCACCTTGTTTGCGCGCGAAGGGGCGATCGTCGAGATCATTGATCGCAACGTCGAAGAAATGACTCGCGCCGTCGCGGCGATCTCGGCCGAAGGCGGAATCGCGTCCGCGGAGGCCTGCGATGTCGCCGATCACAAAGCCGTTGATGAAGTGATCGCCAAGACCCACGCGCGCCGTGGGCGCATTCACATCCTGATCAACAACGCAGGCATTGCGCACGTCGGCAACGCGCTCACTACCTCGCCCGAAGACTTCGACCGCGTACAGAAAATCAACGTCTACGGCCCCGCCAACTGCTTGCGCTCGACGCTCAAGTATATGGTCGAAGACGGAGGCGGCGCAATCGTTAATCTCGCGTCTTGCGTCAGCGTGATGGCGATCAACGACCGCTTTGCCTACTCAACCAGCAAAGGCGCGGTGCTCTCGATGACCTACGCCGTCGCCAAAGACTTCCTCGACAAGAACATCAGATGCAACGCGCTGCTGCCCGGCCGCGTGCACACGCCGTTCGTCGACGGATTCATCGCCAAAAACTACGCTGGCCGCGAGGCCGAGATGTTCGATAAACTTTCCAAAGCCCAACCGATCGGTCGCATGGCGCAGCCGGAAGAGATCGCCCACGCGGCACTGTTCCTGTGCTCCGACGAGGCGGGCTTCATCACTGGAACCGGCCTGCCCGTTGACGGCGGCACACTCACGATTCGCTAATCCCATGAAACTCATCCGATTTGGAAACCCCTCTCAAGAAAAACCCGGCCTGCTGTTGAACGACGGCCGCCGCATTGACGCCTCCGGCTTTGGTTCCGACTACGACCAGGCCTTTTTCGGCGGTGATGGCCTCGCGCGCCTTGCCGCGTGGGCCGCCGCCCACGCCGCCTCCGCGCCCACCGTTGACGCCAGCGTGCGCCTCGGCCCGCCCGTGGCCAACCCGAGCAAGATCGTCTGCATCGGACTGAACTACTCCGATCACGCCAAGGAGTCCGGCATGGAGCCGCCCAAGGAGCCGATCCTTTTCTTCAAGAGCACGACCTCGCTCGTCGGCCCGAATGACAACGTCATGATTCCGCGCGGCTCCGAAAAGACCGATTGGGAAGTCGAATTGGCGGTGATCATCGGCAAGAAGGCGAGCTACGTCGACGAAGCCGATGCGAACAATCACGTCGCCGGCTACGCGTTGCATAACGACTACAGCGAGCGCGCGTTCCAATTGGAGCGCGGCGGTCAGTGGGTGAAGGGCAAGAGTTGCGATACGTTCGCACCGCTTGGACCATTCGTCGCGACGCCTGACGAAGTGGGCGATCCGCACAACTTGAAATGTTGGTTGAAGGTGAACGGCGTGATGCGCCAGAACTCGTCGACCAACCAGATGATTTTCAAAACACCGCAGCTGATCAGCTACATCAGCCAGTTCATGACGCTGCTGCCGGGCGACATCATTTCGACCGGCACGCCGCCGGGCGTCGGCCTGGGCTTCAAGCCGCCGATCTTCATGAAGGCGGGCGATGTCGTCGAGCTCGGCATCGAAAACCTGGGCGCGTCGCGGCAAGAGGCCGTGGCGTGGTCGCGCGGGTAACTTACCACTTAGTGCTAGCGGCGCTGCTCCTTTTGAGCGGCTGCGCTGGGCTTGTCACTTGGCTGCCGGTCTATACGTCCCGCTCGCCCGACGGCAGGCGGGACGTTAGCGTTGAGGTCCGAAAGTGCTGATCCGACTGCGCTGTTCGCGTCATGCTGCACGACGGCTGGTTGACGACTACACAGTTCGGCAGTGGGTCGGACTGCTGGGTCAACTTCGTTCACACAGTTTGGTTCGGAACGAAGGTTGGGGTCTATGTTGACGGCAGCATCTGCGGCCCAATCAAAGTCGCCTATGACTTCGGCGCCAAGCGCGCGATTCCGTTTAACGAGATCGAAAAAGAGATGCGAGCGTCCATCATTGCGGACTATAGCGTCACGGCCGAGGAACTTAGAGAAAATGGCGGCGACGTATTCAAGTGGGCGGCTTATCCGGGCGATGGAAAGCCGCGGCGAAGTAGGTTCGAATTTGAATTGCGCCAGAATAAGAAGCGCTAGTCGGTCTTTTAACAAACGCAGGCGTTTTCACTACTTGCGGCATTGACGGTTAATCTTGACGCGATGTTCCCATAGGCGTAATATGTCGTTATGCGACAGGTCGTATCGCGACAGGTTGATGGCAAGCCTCTGACAGAGACGGTCTTCTTCTTATTGCTGAGCTTGCAGGCTGGACCGCTACACGGCTACGGCATGATGAAAGACATCGCGTCCTTGAGCGAAGGGCGAGTGCGGTTGACGACGGGAACACTGTATGGCGCGATCAAACGGCTGTTCGACGATGAGTGGATCGCCGACGTAGCGGCGGAGTCTTCGCGCGGCTCGAAGACATACCGGCTGACACGAATTGGCCGCTCGCAGCTAGCGGCCGAGATACAGCGATTGCGGCAGTTGATGGGGGCGGTCGCGGCGCGGGAGGCGGGATGAAACTGCTCGTATTTCTGGTGCGCTGTTACCCACGAGCGTTTCGCGAGCGCTTTGAAGCGGAGATGTTGGAGATGCTCGGCGAGCCGGGATTGGTCCGCGAGTCGGTTGGACTGCTGCGGGGCCTTGCGGTTGCATGGGATGATGCGATCAACTGGACGCCGGGCGTTTGCGGCATTGCGGCAGCCTTTGCGTTGCACCTGGTTGCGTACACGGTGTTAGTTCCAATTTCGGAGAGGTGACGATGCGGCCGATGATTTTGGTGTTTCTAGGCTCCTTGGCATTCGCCCAGGCGGATTCGCGCGAAGAGATTACGGGGATTTACGCCTCGACATTCACGGCATTGCGGGAGGCGAAAACGAAATCGGACATCGAACGTTTGGTGGACGCAATCGATGTACCGGAGTGGATCGGTTCGTTGCCCACGGGTGCGACGCTGACACGCGCGGACGCGGTCACCTCGTTAATGGGGTTATTGGCGGTGGCTCCAGAGAACCGGCCGGTCCCGCGGCAACAGATGGTTTATCTGGCCGAGACCGGTTGGAACGTGGTCGCGGTCTACTGGGTTTACGGTGCCATGGGTGAGCGGCTGGTCGGATCGATGGCCCGAGACACGTGGGTGCGGACTCCGCGCGGATGGCGGCGTATGCGGCACGAGAAACTCTTTCCAGACAGGGCGCTGGTAGAGAACGGCAAAGCGCTGA
>VFZQ01000390.1 GCA_016871135.1 Acidobacteriota bacterium
CTCCAAGCATGATTGCGTGGTTCTCCTTGAATTAGTTCGAACGCCGTTTCTTCGGCGCGGCGCATTCCTGGCATAGGCCATGGGCTTCGACCACGAACCGCTCAACCTGAAATCCTTCCGGTAGCGCGCGCCGGAGACGGATGGCGTGAACGCCCGCGGCGGGAAGGTCGAACATCTTCCGGCAGTGGCGGCACACCAGGTGATGATGTGGCTCGTTGTTGGCCTCAAGACGCAGTGAGCCGTGATGCAGGCTGACTTCGCCGATAAGGCCGTGGTCGAGGAATATTTTGATGTTGCGGTAGACCGTGCCGAGCGAGATGCTCGGGATCTTCCGCTTGACCCGCTCGTAGAGCATCTCCGGGCTAGGGTGGTCCTTGGCTTCGACGAGGGCGCGATAGAGCACTTCGCGCTGATGCGTGCACGGAAGACCCGCGGCGGCGCATTCGTTGCGAAACCACTCAAGGCGCTTCTCGAAGTCCATATCCGGTTGGATGCGGACGCGGCGCAGAGGATGCATATTTTTATTAGATGAGAATTATTACTATCTTGTCAAGGACCGGATCGGCGGGGCGCGCTTCGTTTAGGGCTTGGAACTGCGTATGGTCGAATCCAATGCCAGCGCACGCTGGAGCGCTGTTTAGATCTTGACGACGACGCGACCGATGTGTCGAAGCCTCCGGCGGATTGCGCTCGCGAAGGCTACGCTATTGAAAGCCATGGTTTGCGGATCCCGCGACGGCTCTCCCTGGCGGTCGCGGCGGTCTCTTCCATCCCGTTGAGCTGTTGCGACGCGAAACTCTGCCTGTTGCCTACACCGTAACCGTGCGGAACAACTTCCCCAACACCCGCAACGCCCGGTCGACTTCCTTCTCGGTCGTAATATACGGCGGAAGAAAACGCAGCACCGTGTCGTGCGTTGCATTAAATAGCAACCCTTCCTCGATACCCTTCATGACATAGTTCTTGCCCGGCCGATCGAGCTCAACGCCGATCATGAGCCCCGCGCCCCGAACGTCCTTGATGAACGTGTGCTTCTTCTGCAAGTCGCGCAAACCCGTGCGGAAGTACTCGCCGACGCGGCCCACTTGCTCGAGCAGTCCGTTCTCCATCAACTCGATGAATTCGAGCGCCACGCGACACGCCAGCGCGCCGCCACCGAATGTTGTCCCGTGCATGCCGGGGCGAATGGTCCCCGACGTCTTTTCGTTGCACATCACCACGCCGAGCGGCAGTCCGCACGACAGCGGCTTGGCCGTCACCATGATGTCGGGCTGCACATCGGGCGCGATCATCTGATGCGAGAACCAGTGGCCCGTTCGCCCGACGCCGCACTGAATCGCATCGAACACAAGCAGCGCATTGTGACGATCGGCCAGTTCGCGCGCCTTGCGCAAAAACTCCGCATACATCGGATAGATGCCGCCCTCGCCTTGAATGCCTTCGAGCACAATACCTGCGGTCTTATCGCTCACTGCCGCTTCGAGCGCGGCGATGTCATTCGCGCCGACAAAGCGCGCGCCGGGCATCAGCGGCTCAAAGTCGTGCCGGTACTTCGGCTGCCCCGTGATCGCCAGCGCGCCCGTCGATCGCCCGTGAAACGAATTCTCCAGTGCGACGATTTCGATTTTTCCACCGCCCGCGGCGTTGCCGTGCGAGCGCATCATCTTGATCGCGCCCTCCATCGCCTCGGCGCCGGAGTTACAGAAGAACGTCCGCTGCAAGCCAGAGTGCTTCGCGAGCTTCTCGGCGAGTTTGCCCTGGTATTCGTGGAAGTAGAGATTCGAGCAGTGGATCAACTGTCCGGCTTGTTCGCGAATCACCCGCGTAATATGCGGATGCGCGTGCCCGAGCGCGTTGACGCCGATGCCGCTAATTAGATCGAGATACTTCTTGCCGTCGTAGTCGTAGAGCCAGCAACCCTTGCCGCGCTTCAGCGCGAGCGGGTAGCGCCCATAATTTTGCAGAACGTATTTCTTCTCCAGCTCTACGATCTGCTGGGCGGGCGTCAACTCCGCGACTTCAACTTCTGATGTAGCCACTCGACCATCTTCTCCTTGTACTTTTGATACTCCGGCACCTTCTCCCACGGGCCGATGCCGTGCGGCGCGCCTTCCACCGTGAAGACTTCACATGCCACCCCGACCTCTTTCATTTTCGCGCACATCAGCGGCGATTGATTGTAGGGGACCGCCTTGTCGGCGGTGCCGTGAATCATGAGCGCGGGCGGCATGCCTTTGTGCACATAGGTAATCGGCGATGCCTCTTTCTGCTTTGCGATCGACTCCGGACCCATGCCTTTCACCTGCAGGAACTTCTCGATGTTCTCGCCGACGGCGTTCATCGTTTTCGAGCGGTCGACGATGTCGTGCACGCCATAAAACGGAATCACGGCGGCGACCTTCGTGTCGCCCTTGCCGCGCGCGGCAGCCAATGAAACCAGGTGTCCGCCGGCCGATTCGCCGATCAGCGCGATGCGATTCGGATCCGCCTTGTAGGCCTTCGCGTTCTTCTTCACCCAGCGAATGGCGGCGTTGACGTCGTCGAGCGCGGCCGGGTACGGGTGCTGCGGCGCGAGGCGGTAGTTGATCGTGAACCACGTGAATCCGCCCTTGGTCAACGGCTCGAACAAGGGCGGCACGTACGACGTCTTTGTGCCATTCACCCAGCCGCCGCCGTGCACGATAATGACGGTTGGGAACGGGCCTTTGCCGTCAGGCACGTAGGCGTCGAGCGTGAGGCTGACACCGTCTGGCTTCGAGAATTCAATGTCAGTCTTCAGCTCCGCGGCGAGCGGCAGCGCGATCAACGCGAGGCTATTTAGCAGGCGGTGCATTGGTAGATCCTCCTTGTCCGCTCCGCTGGGTTGCGGGTTGCGGCGGCGGCAGCGGTTTGCGGGGCAGCATTTCGTCGCGCGTCGAAGCGTGGTAGACGAAGGAACTGATGATGGCGGCGGCTTGCATCATGTCGCTCTTGGGAACGTAGTCGTAGACATCCATATTGGAGTGATGCGTGGTCGAGAAATACTCGAGCGGGTCCTGAATGAACTGGAATCCATTGAGACCGAGAGAATTGAATGAAACGTGATCGGTCGAGCCGGTGTTGCGGATCGTCAGCGTATTGGCGCCGTAGTCTTTGAAGGGCGAGAGCCATGCTTCAAAAATCGGCCGCAGCATGTCGTTGCCTTGCAGATAGACGCCCCGGACTTTGCCCGCTCCATTGTCCAGGTTGAAGTACGCTTGCAGCTTGGCGTGGTCGGGCTTGAGCTTCATCGTGGTGATGTCGCCGAAGTGCTCTTTCACATAGGCGCGGCTGCCGAAGAGTCCCTGCTCCTCGCCGCTCCAAAGCGCCAGCCGCACCGTGCGGTCGGTCTTCAGGTTGAGCGTCTTGATGATGCGCAGAACTTCCATCGCCACCGCGCAGCCGACGGCGTTGTCGGTGGCGCCAGTCGCGCCGTGCCAGGAGTCGAGATGCGCGCCGACCATGACGACTTCGTCCGGGCGCTTGGTTCCCTTGATCTCGGCGATGACGTTGAAGGCGTCCTGCGTCTTATCGAAAAACTCGGTCTTGACATCGAGCTTGATCTTCACCGGCACCTTGTTGGCGAGCAACCGTGCGATACGGTTGTAGTGTTCGATCGTCAACGACACAATCGGCGGCGGCACCGGCGCCTTGGCGTCCTGGGAACTTCCGCTACCCGCGAACACAGTGCCGGCTTCGCTGCGATAGCTGGGCATGAAGATGGCCGCGACGCCTTCGTCGATGAAGAATTGATGCAGCTTCGCGCGCGCTTGGCGGGCGGCCTCGCGCCCGCCGCTCGGAGCGCCTCCAGTCGGCACGCCGCCCGGCGTCGTCGGCGGATTGAGGCCGAACTGCGGCGAAGTCGGTGCGGGATCAGGCGCCATCGCTTCGGCGGCGAGATCGGAATCGGCATAACGCCGTCCGCGCGCCAGAGTATGCAGGCCGACGGTGCGCTCGGGTTCCATGACGATCATCTTGCCCTTTAGCTTGCCCTTCCATTTGGCGAAGTCTGCTTCGACGCGCACCGGCGCCATGATCACTTCCGCCTCGACTGGGCCGTTGGTCGAGCCGGTCCACGCGTTCGGGTAGCCGATCAGCGGTGAGTACGCTGGTTCGAGCAGATGCGCGCTGAAGTTGTGGAACGTCCAGCCCCGGCCGAACTCGCCCCACTTCTCGAACTTCACTTCATCGACGCCGTATTCGGTCAGGCGTTTCTTGACCCATTCCGCCGCTTTTGTGAAACCGGGTGAGTTGGTGAGGCGGTGGCCGTTGACATCGGTAAGCCAGAAAACGTGGTCCATGACCTTGGAGTTCTGCATGGCTTCCTGCTTGATCTGGTGAACGACGTAGAGGTTGGCCTTGTCCTGCGGGTAGGCGAGGAGGGCCGTGGCGAGGGCGAGTAGCTTGGTTCGCATGAGATTTGAATAGGGTATCGCAAAGCCCCACGAGCGGCAGGTTAGGGCAGTCGGAGCCACGCCGGTGGCGGAAGTTTTTGGAATACGATCTGCCCTGAGATCGATTCGAGCACCAGTTCCGGAGTCTTATGCCAAGCCGAGTTGTCATACACGCGGACCCAGGGGATCTCAGAGATCGCGCGCCGCAAATTTCGCAGGCTCGCCTCGTAAATCGCGCGGAGCACACTTTCCGAAGCGCTGTGCCCGCCTTTGTCCGCCCGGCTCTTTACCCGGGAAAGATTCTGCTCAAATCCATCCAACGCCAGATACCGCATCTCGACGGCGAAGCCTGCCGCTTGCGCGAGACGAGCCTGCTCGAACGTAATGGCGCTCCGCAAAGTTGTCTCGAATGCAAAACTCGGTTTGGCGCCGATGTGGCCCACGACGAAGGCCTCGAATTCTCGATTGACCTGCGTGCGTACTGCTTGCGGAATCGATACATACGAACCGCCATTCAGCTCAGATGCCCGATCATCGGCGTTGAAGAAATCGACGCCGAAACCCGCCACTGGGAACGCGGTGGATTTTCCGCTGCCTGGCGCACCGGCGACGACGAGCATTCGAGGCGCCGGCTTATCCCCCAAAGTCGCGGTCAACCCCTTCCTTCATATCTTCGGGAAGGTCCGTGCGAATGCGGTTGCCATGTTCGTCCGTAATGCCCAGCCGCACCAATTCCTCGCACGCTTCGCGCACCCGCTCTCCAGCGGCCGCCAGGTACGGATCAAACGACGGCGCGCCGATGTAGCGCACCTTCTGATCGCCGCGTTCCAGCGCCGTACGAATCAAATACTCATCGATTGTCATGCCGTTCCGAGTTGCGTCGGCGGCAAGCTGTTCAGCGACTTCTTCCGACAGATCGAGTGTAATCGTCATTTCACGTACCTGACGATCAGTTTACTCCAGTACGTTGAAAGGAAGCTCGAGATCTGAAACGCTGTCATGCAATGGCATGAACCGATCGGCACAGTGCGGGGACTGGCGATTGCAAACACCGTACGCCACCCCGGAATGAGGCTATGGGGATGCGTCAGTCAGCGTGCGAAACTTCGCCGCTCGGGGCGGCCAGCGGCAATGCCAGCACGGACAACCGAGCTATGATTCCATGGCGTCTCCTGAGATCTCCTGAAAACGCTAGCCCAACCTTCGCAGCTAACGGCGAAGAAACACCGTAGGCCCGTTTATTTGCAACAGCCGGTTGCAAAAGGTCTGCACTACATTTTCAATGGAG
>VFZQ01000391.1 GCA_016871135.1 Acidobacteriota bacterium
CCGTCAAGCATTTCCCCGGCCACGGCGACACCGACGCCGACAGCCACCTCGGCATGCCCGTCATCAGCAACGATCGCGCGCGCCTCAACCTCATCGAGTTCCCGCCTTTCGCCGACGCCATCAAAGTCGGCGTTGACTCCGTTATGACCGCGCACATCGCGCTGCCTAAGCTCGACGCGAGCAACGTGCCGTCGACCATTTCGAAGGTCGTCATCGGCGACGTCCTCCGCAAACAACTCGGCTTCGCCGGACTCATCACCACCGACGCCATGGACATGGAAGGCCTCGCGCGCGAGTACGGCAGTGCCGAGTCCTCGGTACGCGCCCTCGAAGCCGGTGTCGATGTTCTCCTCATGCCGCGCAATCCAGTCGAGGCCGTCGAAGCTATCTTCAAGGCAATTACCGCCAAGCGCCTCACCATGGCCCGTATCGATGCCAGCGTGCGAAAGATCCTCACCGCGAAGGTCCTCGCCGGACTGCACCGCTCGCGCTTCGTCAACACCGAAGCCCTCGACGAAGTTATCGATGACGAAGCCGCGCAGGCTCACGCACAATCGGTGGCCGATCGCGCCGTCGCCGTGCTCCGTGGCGATCGGACGAAGCTGCCGCTCAAGAACGAGAAATCCTCCTGCGTCTTCGCTCTCGCCGAACGCCGTGGCAACGGCCAGGGAGCGCAACTCACCGATGACCTGAAAGCCAAAGCGCCTTCGGTCCGCACCATCGTTCTCGACCCGCAAATGCCGTCCTTCGACAACATCGAGAATGGCTGCGAGTCGATCACTATCGCCGCCTTCCTCGGCTTCGGCGGCACAGGCAAATTGAACGTGGCATATCAACCGCTGATCGAACGCCTCCTGGCCGCCGGCAAACCCGTTGTCATCGGCGCGCTCGGCAATCCCTTTCTCGTTCGCGCCTTCCCGCAAGCCGCGCTCGCGTTGACGACGTACTCAACCGTGCCCGTCTCCGAAACGTCGTTCGCTAAGACGCTCACCGGCGCGTTGCAACCCACCGGACGCGCCTTCGTCGATTTCGAGAAGTAAGATTGTAGTCATGGTGCAGATCACGTGGCTCGGCCACACGACGTTTTCCCTGCGGCTCGCCAACGGCGAAGTCGTTATCATTGATCCCTGGATCGACGGCAATCCGAAGTTCCCCGCGGACTATCAAATCGATCGCGTCGACACCATCCTCGTTACGCACGGCCACTTCGATCACATCGGAAACGTTCGTTCGCTGGCCGCGCAGTTCAAGCCGCAAATCTACGCCAACTACGAGATCTGTACGTGGCTCGGTTCAAAGGGCGTCGACAAATGCAACGGCATGAACAAAGGCGGCGCAGCGCAAGCTGGCTCGCTGAAGATCACCATGACCCACGCTCTGCATTCGAGCGGCATCACTGACGACGACGGCAAGATGATCTACGGCGGCGAGCCCGCCGGCTTTGTTCTGCACTTCGACGACGGCCGCAACGCCTACTTCGCCGGCGACACCGATGTCTTCAGCGAAATGGCCTTCATCGCCGAACTGCACAAACCCGCGCTTGCCTTCCTTCCCATCGGCGATCTCTACACGATGAACCCACGCGGCGCCGCCATCGCCACACGCCTGCTCGGCGTCGAGACCGTCATTCCCATGCATTACGGTACGTTTCCGCCATTAACGGGAACACCCGCCGAACTCGCCGTGCTCACCAGCGCCAACGTGCTCACACTCGAACCCGGCAAACCTGTCGAATGGTAGCGCGTCCCTGGGTCCGCTTCTGGGCGCGAGGCGTTGACTCTACGGTTGCCGCGCTCATCTTCGAACGCACAGCTCCTCTTCTCGGCTTTCCGCTCACAAGCTGGAGCGACTTCGCCGTTATGTGGACCGGCTTCATCGTCTGGATCCCTCTTGAAGCCATTAGCATGGCCGCCACCGGAACAACGCCCGGCAAGTGGCTGCTCCGCGTCAAGGTCACGCCTCGCATGAACTTCACCACCAGCCTTAACCGCGCCGTGCAAGTTGTGCTCAAGGGCATGTGCGGCGCGATCCCGCTCATCGGCCTCATCATGATGTACAAGTCCTACAAGCGACTCAGCGCTCGCGGCATCACCAACTGGGATGAATCGCTCGGCCTCACTGTTACGCACGAAACGATCGGCCCGCTGCGCATCGCCGTCACCGCACTCATCACCGCGCTCAGCTTCCTGTTGCCCGCGCTCGGCATCATCCGTTAGCTACTCCCCGTTTTGCGCCAGCAGTTTCGCCACCAGCGCCGTCCAGCCGGTCTGATGACTCGCGCCCAACCCCTCGCCCGTGTCGCCGTGGAAGTACTCGTAGAACAAATGGTAGTCCCGGAAATGAGGATCGTTTTGAAACTTCGGATGCGGCCCTAACGCCGGCCGCGTCCCGTCGGCGCCGCGCACGAACAAAGCCGACAGCCGCTGCGACAGTTTTGCCGCAACTTCCCACAGATTCATTTGCTCGCCGCTCCCGGCCGGATACTCCACCGTGAAGCCGTCGCCCAAATAGTGATGAAACCGCTGTAGCGATTCGATCAGCAGGAAATTTACCGGAAACCAGATCGGCCCGCGCCAATTCGAGTTCCCGCCGAACAACCCCGTGCTCGACTCCGCCGGCTCATACCGCACCTCATGTCGATTCTCTTCGACTAGCAACGAGTACGGATGCTCGCGATGATAACGCGACAACGCCCGCACGCCATGCGGCGCCAAGAACTCGTCTTCGTGCAACACCCGTTCCAGGATCCGCCGCAGCCGGTCCGGCCCTACCAGCGACAACATCCGCCGCTCGCCCACGCCGCGTTCGGTCATCGAAGCCAGGTTGCGGCACAAGTCGGGCCGGTTCTTCAAAAACCACTGCATGCGCCGCCGAAATCCGGGCAGCTTCTCGATCACCGCCGGTTCGATCGTCTCCATCGCGAACAGAGGAATGATACCAACCATCGACCGCACTTTCATTCGCAGCGCCTCGCCGCTCGGCAGCCGCAGCATGTCGTAGTAGAACCCGTCTTCGTCGTCCCACAGCGACTCGTGCCCCGTGCCATTCATCGCGCTGGCGATATAGAGGAAGTGCTCGAAGAACTTCGACGCGATGTCTTCGTACGTTCGATTCCGCTGCGCCAACTCAAGCGCGATCGTCAGCATGTTCAGCGAATACATTGCCATCCAACTGGTGCCGTCGCTTTGTTCGATGAACCCACCCGTCGGCAGCGGGGCCGAGCGGTCGAATAGCCCGATATTGTCCAACCCCAGAAATCCGCCTTCGAACACGTTGTTGCCCAGCGCGTCTTTCCGATTCACCCACCACGTAAAGTTCATCAGCAGTTTGTGAAAGCAGCGTTCGAGAAAATCGTAGTCCGGCCGCCCCGCGCGTCGCCGATCGATCTGAAAGACCCGCCAGCAGGCCCACGCATGCACCGGCGGATTCACATCGCCCAGCGCCCACTCATATGCCGGAATTTGCCCGTTCGGATGCATGTACCACTCGCGCAAAAACAGCGCCAACTGCCGCTTGGCGAAATCGGAATCGATCGCCGCCATCGGGATCATGTGAAACGCCAAATCCCACGCCGCGTACCACGGATACTCCCACTTGTCAGGCATCGAGATGACATCTTCGTTGTGCAGATGCTCCCAGTCCGCGTTGCGCCCGCGACGCCGCGCCGCGGGAGGCGCGGGCGTCGACGGATCTCCCTGCAGCCATTCCTCGATGACGTAATGAAAATACTGCTTCGTCCACAACAGCCCTGCATACGCTTGCCGGCACACGCCCGCGCCGTCGGCCGATAAAGGCACGCTAGGCAGGTCGTCGTAGAACTCATTCGCCTCCGCGATGCGCGCCGGAATCACCGCTTCCGCGTCGATGACTGCCGCACCCACCGGCGCAAGCCGCAACGTCACGGATCTCGATTCTCCGGCGCCCAACTCCCATTGATACAGCGCCGCCGCCTTCGTGCCGCGCAGCGACGGATTCACCGCCGTTTCCTCGTTCTGAATCACATACCGGTGAAACGCGTCTTTCACGAAGCCGCGATTCGGCAACCCCCACAACTTCTCCGCGTTCCCCTCATTTTCGGTGAACAGTAGCTTCGAAGTTCCCGGACACTCGAGCGAATAGGTTCCCAGCGACGCATGCGCCGCTAAAATTCTTGAGTCTCTCTCGGCCGTTAATACCGGCGGCGTCTCTTCCGTTCGGCCCCACGTCCACACGTTGCGAAACCACAACGTCGGCAGCATCCACAACGACGCCGTCTCCGGCCCTCGATTGACCGCGGTCAGTCGGATGACCGTATCGTCGGCGTCGTTCTTTGCATACTCCACCGCAACATCGAAATAGCGGTCGCGATCGAAAACGCCGCTGTCCATCAACTCAAACTCCCGGTCCCGCCGCGACCGCGCGCGCGAAACATCCAACAGCTGGGAATACGGAAACGCCCCCTGCGGATACTTGTACAGACCCTTGCAATAGGAATGCGTCGGCGTCGCGTCCAGATAGTAATAGAGCTCTTTGACGTCCTCGGAGTGATTCCCCTGCGGCCCCGTCAATCCGTACAACCGCTCTTTCAATATCGGATCGCGGCCATTCCACAGCGCAATCGAAAAGCACAACCGTTGATGATTGTCGCACCACCCAAGCAGCCCGTCCTCGCTCCATCGATACGGCCGCAGATGCGCGTGCTCAAACGGAAAATAATCCCATGCACTGCCGTGCGGCGAGTAGTCCTCGCGCACCGTTCCCCATGCGCGCTCGGAGAGATACGTACCCCAGCGCCGCCAATGGCGTTCCTGCTTTTCGGCTTGTTGCAGCCGGATCCGTTCCGCACTCATCGCTTATTGGATTGTCACACGCCGCAATCGGATGCAGTACCTGTTGTACGCCAAAACTTCGGAATCGGGGCTGTGCAAATCCCGTCGGGTTGGTTGTCCGATTCAGTCCACGAAGGCTCCGCAAAAAATTTTCACGGATCTGATGCATCCTTGTTTCCGTTTCACGCGTTAGATAAGTGAAGGGTAGCGACGATGAATCTCCAAAGCATAATTCCCAACGCCGGATTGGCCGCGACTGCCGTCGGTGTCGGACTATTTGTACTCAGTCTCTTCTTGACTTCGCTCTCCTCGCGCCCGCCCAAGCGTACTTACGACGATACGTCGCTGGCCGAAATGCCGGTAGTTCCTCGCCGCTGAACTTCTGGCATCGAAATTGCAACCAGTCCTGCGGAGGATTTATGCAGGTCGGAGGATTGTTCGCCGTGTTTATCATTTTGGGGCTGTTTCTCAGCATGTTGACGTCCTCGCCGAAGCCATCGGCAAAGCGCGATGAGTCCCAATCGGACACGCGTCTGTAGATTTTTGGTCCACTCACTTCGGCCCGCCCCATGCGCGTCTGAACCGCACCGTACAATTAACGGATGGTGCGCGGTTTCCTTCTATTCGTTTCGCTCGGCCTTGCGGCGCAGAATCCGGAATTCGATATACGGATTTCGGGAGGCCGTGTTATCGACGGCGCTGGGAACCCATGGTACATCGGCGATGTCGGCATTACGGGCGACGCGATCGTTTACGTCGGGCCGCCTACGACGCGCGCGGCGAAGATCGTTCTCGATGCCCGTGGCAGATATGTCACACCTGGGTTCATCGATACCCACAGTCATGGGCGGCGCGGGGTCTTCGATGTTCCCAGCGC
>VFZQ01000392.1 GCA_016871135.1 Acidobacteriota bacterium
AAATTTTGGACACCGTTGGGCGGTCGAACTTCTCAAGGCCCCGGCCGAGAGCGTAGGTCAGCAACTTCTCGGTCAAACACCGGGTGAAGCCCTTGGGATCGGCCTTTAGTAGCGCGCGCATTTCGCCGGGAGTCTTGAACGTTTTGTTGCCCGGCAGCGCTCCCGCGGAATCGACCGGAAACTTGCCGTCCATCGTGCGCCATCTACCGACGGGATCGAAGTTCTCCAGGCCAAAGCCCAGCGAATCCATCTTGTTGTGGCAGACCGAGCACGTCGCGCTGGCGCGGTGCTGCTCAAGCTGTTGCCGCAGCGTGCCGGTGTTGCCGACCGCGGCCTCGTTCAATTCGGGAACGTTGGCGGGCGGCGGCGGCGGCGGCGTGCCGAGTAGATTCTCCATGATCCACTTGCCGCGAATCACCGGCGAGGTGCGCGTCGGGTAGGAAGATATGGTCAGCACCGAAGCGTGCGAAAGAACGCCGCCGCGCGCTTTATCGGTTAGCGCGACGCGCCGGAACTCTTCGCCTTTGATGCCATCGATACCGTAGTGCTGCGCCAGGCGGTCGTTCAAGAAGGTGTAGTCGGAGTCCAGAAACTCCAGAACGGAGCGGTCCTCACGCAGAATCGTTTCGAAAAACGTCCGCGTCTCACGCGCCATCGCATCGCGCAGCGATTCGTCGAACTGCGGAAATTTCTCAGGATCGGGCTTGTGCGATTCCAGATTGCGCAGTTGCAGCCACTGGCCAGCGAAGTTCTCGGCAAGCGAAGACGCCCGCGAGTCGCCAAGCATCCGCTTAATTTGCGCGCCGATCGAAGAACGTAGCTTCCCGTTACGCGCGGCCGCGAGCAGCACCTCATCCGGCGTCGAACTCCAAAGAAAATAACTCAATCGGCTCGCCAACTCGAATTCGGAAATGGCGTGCACTTCGCCGGCGCGTCCCGGTTTCTCGATGCGGAACAGGAAGTGCGGCGAAACGAGCATCGTCTGGACGGCGTACTGCGCGGCGCGTTCGATCGTCTCGCCCTGCGCGAGCGCGCGCGCCCCAAAACCCGCTACCTTTGCAACTTCGGCGGGAGTCACGTCCCTGCGCCAAGCACGCGGTAAAAGGTTGCCCACAATGCGCTCCACGCATGCCGGCGTCGAATCGGTGCAAACCATGACGCGGCGATGCGCGTCGGTCGGCGGCAGATCTTTCTTCTCAAATGGCCCGCGTACTTCGATGTAGTCGACGAATATATCGCGCGCCGAGACGTCCCCGGTGCCCTTCTTGGCATATAGCGGGTCGGTCGACGAGACCGGCTTCTCATGTTCGTCGACGAAAAGGCCGCGCACCGCATGCGATCCGGGTGTCAGCGCCATCGTGTGGCGAAGAATTCGATTCGGCCCGTCTTGGGTGGCTTTATAGGGCGCGCTCTTTACGATCTCGCCGTCAACCAGGAGCGCAAGCCGCACCGGCGCACCATCGCGGCGGCGATCGACCATGCGCACTTGAATCTCGTACTCGGCCCAGGCTGGGAACCAGTGTTTGGCCGTCATTGCGCCGGGCGAGGGATCGGGCCCGGCTTTATCGGAGGGATATCGATTAAGCGTCGCCTTACCAGGCTTCGCGGATACGATCGCTAAATTTGCAACACGCTCGGCGGCGCTCAGATACTTCTCCATCAACACTGGGCTCAGCGACAGCACATCGCCGATGTTGTCGAAGCCGTAACCAGAGTCGTCGTTCGGAAAATCGTCGGCGGGCTGAAAGGCGACGCCGAACAGATCTCGGATCGTATTGTTGTATTCGACCTTGTTCAAGCGCCGCGCGGTCACATGGCCCGGTTCCGGTTTGGCGGTCGCGTCCACCCGCGCGATTTGCTGGTCGATCCAATTCGAGAGGCCGAGCAGTTCTTTTTGCGAAGGCCGGGGCATCGCCGGCGGCGGCATCTCGTTGTTACGGACTTTTTCGAGAACATCCTCCCAAACGTTGCGTTCGCGTAGCGCTTCGTCGGGATTGCGCAGCCGCGCGAGATTCAGATCCGCGTTCTTGAGTTTCTCGTTGTGACACATCACGCAGCGCTTTTCGAGGAAGGGAAGAACGTCGCGCTGGAACGCGGCGCGCGGTTGCGCGAAACAATTCAGGCCGAGGAAAAGGTAGAAGTACCGCATCGGATGGGTTTGCTTATATTCTAGTCGCATGGTGCTCATCACTCGCCGCGCGATGCTGGCCGCGCCCGTCGTTAAACTGCCGCGCAAGCTACGGCTCGGTCTCGCGGGTGTTCTCGGACACGTCGGCGATATCGTTGAACCGCTGAAAGATCTGCCCGATGTCGAACTCGTCGCCTTCGCCGAGAGCGATCCCGCCGAGCACAAGAAATTTGCCAAACGTCCGGGCGCGGCCAAGGCCACCGCCTACACCGACTACCGCCGCATGCTCGATGCTGAAAAGCTCGACATCATCGGTGTCTGTACGTCGAACGGCGACCGCGCGGCCTCGATTGTCGCCTGTGCCGAGCGCGGCCTGCCTCTGATTGCCGAGAAACCACTGGCCACCAGTCGCGCCGACTACGAACGCGCCAAAAAGGCGATCCTCAAATCGGGCAAGCCGGTCAGTCTAATCCTCCCGATGCGTTACGAGCCGCCCTACCTTGCCTTGAAGAAATTAGTCGCCGATGGCGCCGTCGGCACGGTCGGTATGATCTCCTCGCAGAAGTCCTACAAGGCCGGAGAGCGTCTCCAGTGGTTCAAGGATCGAAGAACCTACGGCAGCACCATTCTCTGGATCGGCATCCACATGTTCGACCTTATGCGCTGGACCACCGGGCGGAACTACACCGAAGCGTTCTCGTATCAATCGCAGGTCGCAGCGCCGCCCGGGATCGGGCAGATGGAGAACACAACGTCGACGGTGCTGAAACTCGACAACGGCGGCACGGCATCGCTCCACATGGACTACTACCGCAGCGAATCAGCCCCGACACACGGAGACGACCGCCTCCGCATCGCCGGATCGAAAGGCGTGGTCGAGTATCTCGCCGCGACCGGGCTAACGGTGCTGCGCGAAGGCTCCAAGCAATATGTAATGAGCGAGCTTCCGCCGAAGCGGTCGATCTTCATTGAGTTTCTAGAATCGGCATTCAACGGCAAGCCGAATGACATGCCGTTCAATGATGTTTGGCACATTAACGAGGCCACGATCGCCGCGCATGAGTCGGCGGTGCAGGGCAAGCCGGTAAAGATTTAAGGTTCGTCCTCCGCGCTCCGCGGCTGCCAGGCAAGCCTTCACTTCGCCGGAATTCGCGTCGTCTGCCGCTCGGTCAACTGCCACGCACCGCCGTTCTTAACCCAGACCAGCAGAATCGTCAACGGAATGTCGCCCGTCGCATTGTGGGCGGTCACCTTAGCGCGAATCGTCGCCGCCTTGCCGAAGACTTTAATCTTCTGTTCGTGCACTTCGAAATTGCTCTTGCCTTTGACAAGAGCGGCGATGGCCTCGGCTTTGTTCTCAAGATTGGTGTTGGAATGGCTGTACTGCAGGTTTTCGGCGAACAGTTTCGAAAGTCCGGCGGCGTCCCCCGCCTTGGCGGCGTTGATGTACGCCTGGTGCGCGGCGCGCACGGCGGCTTCGTCGGCGGATTCGGCAAATGCGGCAAGGCCGAGTGTCAGAACAAGTAGGAATCTCATTGGGAACGATCATAACGCAGAAAAGGCGGACCTCACCGGAGGTCCGCCTCGATCGAAGAGATAGCGCGCGCTCGCGTTCTGGGAGCGTTAATTAAACTGTTCGCCGATTTCTCTGGCGATTCCGCGCGCTTCCAGGTGCACCAGGCCCGCATTGCAGCCGGCCGGTCCGAGCACCGCCAGAACCCCTTTGTTGCCGGCCGAGTACAGAAAGATCTGTCCGTCGTTGCCCGCGACCGAAATCTCTTCAAAGGAGCCCGCTTGAAGCGTATCGCTCACGCGCCGCCCCAGACTCGACGCCGCGGCCGCCATCGCGGCCATGCGCGCGGGGTCGGTGCCGTTAGAAAGTGAATGAGCGATCGGCAAGCCTTCGGTGGAGGCCAGTAGCACGCCCTTGAGTTCCGGAATCGCGGCTCGCAGGCCGTCGACGGATTTTTGGAATTGATCGAACTTCGCCATAATTGGGTCCCTTTATCTCCTCGTTGTCTTGTCCACCGTCCATTCGTGTGGACAGGAGAATGATCGCCAGAATCGTCGTAGAACTTTAGGACCAAGTGCAGCTTTGACCTTAACCATCCGACAACGAGGGCAAGCCCGTACGCGCGTCGGTGGAACTCCCTAGGAAGGCGCTCAGGGAATTACTCATTCGATGTACGAATAGGGCATTTACCGTCTGGTACTGAACCGAGAAGCCCAGTACTCTAATTCCAAGGAATCCACCGAGACAAATGAAGTGTCTTCATTGCGGGAACGAACCGGACCGCTTTTCCAAATAGAAAGGCTCCTCGGAATTCTGCTCCGAAGAGTGCCGCAAGGCCTCACTGGAAGAGTCCGACAAACTTGCCATGCGCCGGCTGATGCAACCAAGGCGCGCCACCACGGTGCAACGTGCCGCCCCGTCGACGGTCAGCCGCAACGAAGGCGCTGTCGCCGTCGCCGAACCGGCCAGACCCCAAGGGCCCGAGGCGCCTCCTGAAGCGGAATTTCTTTGGGCGAACGAGCCCATGCTTGCGGTATTGCAGTTACGGTCTCATCCCTATACTGCTCCTCGCCCACTGGATTTGTGCATGCCGGAGACGCCCGGCGCTTTCTCCGATGACTTGGCCGCTCTCGCCGAATCGGTCAAGCCGAGTCATCCCGCGATCTGTCTCCGCCGCCCTTGGCCCGCTTCTTGGGCTGTATCTTTTTCCGCGGTACCGGGATTCGCGTGGACCGATGAGCCCGCCGTATCGGTCGAGCCGGAATGGCGTGCTTCGCTCGGTTATGCGTTTTCCATCGTTGGACTGGATAGCCCGCTTTCCTCCGCTCCCGCAATCAGCGCACTGATCGACGGCCCGCCCGCCAGCCTGGAAACGCTGCCTGCGTCATTGCCCGCGCCCGATACCGTTCCTTCACCCGTCTCCCACAAGGCCATCCCGGCGTTGCGTCCACGGCTGGATTACACGCAGGCGCTGGACCACCAGATCCCCGTCGATGTATCCGTACCCGAGCCCGCGGTTGTCGCCCCTCGATTGCGGATCCACTTACCGAAACCGCAAATTCTCCCCCTGCGGCCGCGCTATGGCTTCGCACCCAAACCTGAAGATCCGGAGGCGAAGGCCGCGCCAAAGGCCGAAGCGAAAGAAACGGCAAAAGTTGAAGCGAAAGAAACGCCAAAGGTTGAAACGAAGGCACAGCCGAAAGAGCAAGCCAAGGAACCGGTAAAGGAGAACGCCGCGCAACTGGCCGCCCGGCGGGCACAGGAACTGAAGGATCGCGAAGCCTCACGCATCAAGCAAATCCCTTCGCAACCTCCCAAGGCGAAGGTCGAATCGAAGAAAGAAGAAGCGCGCAAATCCGAGCCGGTTTCAAAGCCCGAGGCCAAGAAGCAGGAAGCCAAGAAAGAGGAGACACTTAGGAGACACTTAAGCCAGAGCTGAAAAAAGAGGCGGAGGTTCGGAAGACCGAAGTCAAACCTGAGCCTGTCAAAGCCGCGGTCGAAGAGCAATCAGCCGCGCCGACATTCGGCGTCAAAGAAGAGT
>VFZQ01000393.1 GCA_016871135.1 Acidobacteriota bacterium
ACTGAGCCTCCGCCGTTCATGGCGAGGTTGCCGCCGTCCATGGGGATGAGGGCGCCGGTGATCCAACTGGAGGCGTCGGAGGCGAGAAACACGGACAGGCCCTTGATGTCATCGGGCGCGCCCAATCGGCCCGCGGGGATGCCGCTAAGGAATCTGCTCTCAAGGCTCGGTGATTCCGCGATGCGTTTTTCCAGCCCGGGATTGAGGACTTGCGCCGGAAGAATCGCATTGACGCGAACGCCGCGGCCGGCCCACTCCGTGCTGAGTTCACGGGTCATCTGAGCGACCGCGCCCATCGCCATGCTGTAGGCGACGTGTCCGCGCCCCAACGCGGTGACGCTGGCGAGCGAGCCGATGTTGACGATGCTCCCTCGCCCCGCGGCCAGCATTCTGCGGCCGGCTTCCTGGCAGGCGCAAAAGCGGCCGACAACGAGGTTGCGCAGGACTTGCTCTACGTCTTCGAGAGACAGATCCTCTGGCGGACCCATGATCGACTCTCCGGCCACATTGCCGAGAAAATCGATGCGGCCGAAATCGCGGTCGAGCTTCTGGAACAGCTCCCGGACCTCCCGCGCGCTGGACACATCGACGACCGCGACTTCGGCGCGCCTGCCGAGGCCGCGAATCGCAGCCGCGGTCTTGTTGGCGCCGTCGCCGTTGCGGTCGATCAGCAGAAGATCCGCGCCGGCCTCCGCCAATGCCGTCGCCATGGCGCGGCCCATGCCCTGCGCGGCGCCGGAGACGACGGCTACCCGGCCGGTGAGATCAAACATTTTTGCGATCATACGTTTGGCGTTTCGTCCTCACAAAGCTGATGATGATGCCGCCCAGGCAGTAGCACGACGCGAGAAAGAGGAGGCACTGCCGGTCCGTCGCGCCGTGATGCCGCATCCATCCCATCAGATGGTTGCCGCAGTAACCCGCCAGGTTGGCGAAGATGTTAATGAATCCGATGCTGGCTGCCGCGGCAGAGGCCGTGAGCGACAAGGTAGGGAGAGCCCAAAACGGCGAAGGATAGGACAGTGCGGAGAATCCCGTCAGGCACAGCCAGACCATCACCATGGCGAACGATTGACCCGGCAGAGCCGATGCTGCCAGAAATATCGACGCGGCCACCATAGCGCCCACACAATGCCACTTGTGTTTGCCGGTCCGGTCGGAGGCCCGGCCCGAGACAATCACTCCCGCCAGTCCGAACAAATAGTACAGCCCCGTGTAGGCCAGCGCCGTTTGGTCCGAGCTTCCGGAAAGGCTCTTCACTGTGGTCGGCAGCCAAAACCCGATCGCGTAGCCGCCGGTGTTCGTGGCGAAGATGCCGAGCGCCAGCAGCCAGACATCCCTCATTCGGAGTGCCTGCCACACAGAGACCTGGCCTCCAGCATTCTTGGCACGCGCTTCGGCGGCTAACTCTTCCTCGAGGTATTCGCGTTCAGCGGCCGACAGCCAGTGTGCATCGCGCGGCCGGTCCGTTAAGTAGAACAGCGTCACGACGCCAAGCGCAACCGCGGGCAGTCCTTCGAGAATGAATAGCCATTGCCAGCCGACCAGATTGAACCACGTCACGTCCAGGAGCAGGCCTGAAACCGGCGCGCCCACGGCGAGACTGATCGGGACGGCGACGATCAGGCCGGACATCGCCCGGCCGCGCAGATGACCGGGGAACCAATGCGTGAAGTAGACGATGATTCCCGGGAAGAAGCCGGCCTCGGCAACACCGAGTAGGAATCGGGCGGCATTGAACTGGCCGGGCGTCTGAACGAAGGCGGTGGCGGCGGAGATCAGACCCCAAGTGAGGAGAATGCGCGAAAACCATTTGCGCGCGCTCCAATGTTCCACCAGTAAGGCGCCGGGGATCTCGAGCGTCAGATAGCCGATGAAAAAGAGGCCGATGCCCAGGCCGAACACTTCTTCGGAGAAGCCGAGGTCCTGGCCCATCCGTAGTTTCGCGAAACCCACGTTCGCGCGATCGAGGTAGGCGACCAGATACAGCAAAATCACCAACGGCAGGATTCGCCAAGCGACTTTTCGGCGTAGAGCCGCAACTTGGTCCGCGGTGAGCGTTGCGGCGCCGGGTGCCGGAGACATAGATTGGTTAGACCACAGTACATAATGGGCTGTGAAACCGCAAGGGCCCGTCCCAGCTGGATAGGCAAGTGTCTCGCTCTGATCGAGTTTTAGAGTTGTTCGCCGGCCAGATTTACAACGGCTATCCGATTCTCTACCAGCGCAACAAGCGGGCGCGGATGATTTCTATTTTGGCCCGGCGGGCAGGTTTTCGAGGAGATAGCGAATGATCTTCATGCGCACGTGGACTGTGGTGCCCGTGCCTTCGCGCAGACCGTGGTCGCGGTTGGGGTAGACCATGTAATCGAACGGCTTGCCGAGTTCGACAAGGCGGTCGATGAGCCCTTCGATGATCTGGATGTGGGTGTTGGTTTCGCCCGATCCGGTCATGATCAGCAGTTTGCCTTTGAGGCCTTCGGCGAAGTGTAGCGGCGCGGACTTCTTGTACCCTTCGGGATTGACTTCGCGGGTGTGCATGAACATCTCCTGGAACCATGCGTTGTAGAGATGCGGCTGCGGCTTGGGGACCACGGCGATGCCCACGTGATACGTGTCGGGCTTTCGGAACAGCGCGTTGAGCGTGTTCGATCCGCCGCCGCTCCAGCCCCAGATTCCAACGCGGTTTAGGTCGACGTAGGGCCGCATTCTGGCCAGTTCCTTCAGCCCCGCCTCCTGCTCGTCGGTGGACAGCGGGCCGAGGCTTCCGAAGATCGATCGCCTCCACGCGGCGCCTTTCGGCGCGGGTGTGCCGCGGTTGTCGATCGAGACGACGATATAACCGAGATCGGCCACGACGCGGTGGAAATCGATGTGCGCCGCGCCCCACTGGTCGAGCACGGTTTGCGCATGCGGCTCGCCGTAGACGTAGACGAAGACGGGGTACTTTTTCGACGCGTCGAAGTTCCTGGGCTTGAGCAGCCAGGCGTCCATGACGATGCCCTTGCCGATGTCGAGTTGCAGGAACTCGGCCGGGTTGATTGCCTGGCGGCGCAGCTTTTCATTGGTTTCCAGCACGCGGACAACGCGATGCGATGGCAGTTCGACAAGCTCAACGCGCGGCGGTGAGTTGAGGGCGGAAAATTCGTGAATCGCCCACTTGGTATCGGGCGAGAAGTTGTAGTTGTGCGTGCCGGGTTGATCGGCCGGCGTGATCCGTTCCATCTTGGCCGAGCCATCCAGCGGCACTTTATGGAGGTACGTCTGCGTGCCGTTGCGAGGCGACGCATAGAAATAGTAGCTGCCGCCGGCTTCGTCGACCGCGCCGCGATCGATCACGTCGTAGTGGCCGGGCGTGAGCGTGTACAACTCATGGCCGTCGCGGGAGTAGACGAACGCATGGCGCCAACCGTCTTTTTCGCTGACGACGACAAAAGCCTTGCCGCCTTGGATCCAGACAAGCCCGGAAATCTTTCCCTGGCTCGACTCGACCCAGGCGTCATTCGTTTCGTGATAGATCCGCGTCACTTCGCCGGTTGTTTTCGCAAGCAGAAATTCGCGTTCGTTGCGGAATCGGCTGAATTTTTCGACGAGCACCTCTTCGGAGTTGCCGGCCCATTCGACCTGCCCAAGATAGATGCCTTCTTTCGGCGATTCGATCTTGAGCCACTGTACGTTCTGACCGGAGACGTCGGCCACGCCGACGCGGAGTCTGGCGATCTCTTCGCCGACGCGCGCGAACACGTCGTGACGCACGCCGGGGTAGGACGGGTCCTGGGGCACAAGGACCGAGCGCCGGCGCACGTTGGTGACGTCGGACTCGACAAACACGATGCGCTTTGAGTCGGGGCTCCAGGAGGCGTTGAAGGAGCGAACGGACTTGCCGGCGGGACGCTGCGTCAGTTGCGTTCGCTTGTTGTTCGGGCCGAGAACGAAGATGTTTTGATCTTCGTACTTCAAGAGCAGCTTGCCATCGGGAGACAACAGCCGGCCGTGTTTGAGACGGGCCTCGCTGGCGGCGCTTAGGGTCCGGCGCTGGGCGGTGCGCGCGTCGACGATCGCGTCGCCGAGGCGGTATCCCGAACTATCGGGCAGCCACTCGGCGGCGACGGGCGCCGGGCGAAATGCGCCCTGTTCGTAGATCGCTTTCAGGCGGGCTTCCGTTTCCGTTTGCGCCGCGAGGCTCGCTATTGCCGCGATCAGTGAAAGAGAGCGATTCATGTCCTTCAGCATGATATGGGATCGGATCAACTACTCGAATGCCGTCTTCGGTGGGCGGAGTGGCTGCGGTGTACAACGCGCGCGACACGCGGCCGGAAAATCAGTCACGACCTATCGATCGCCAACGCCACTGCAAGCGCCTCGTTGAGCGCGTCTCTCTTTGCCGGTCCGAGCGTTCCGACAAACCGCGTAAGCATCGATTTCGGCAGGCTGACGAGTTCGTCGCAGTGAATACTGCTTTCGTGTTTGATGCCGTCGGCTGGGCCGATCGCCACCTGTGTGCTTAAGCCGTCGTGACGGGTGTAGACCGGGGCACAGATGACGGTCGAGAACTTGGAGTCGACGAGCAACTGACGGCTGACGACGACGAAGACCCGTTGTTTTCGCGGATCGGCGGCGCCGGGTTTCCGCACCAGATACAATTCGCCTCTCCGCATGGGCTACCTGAGCGGATCTTGATAATCCAGCACGTCTTCCGCTTCGCGGTTGAGGCGTCCCGCGTGGCGGTTGAGGATCGCGGCGTCCTTTGCGTCGCGTTCGCGTTTTGCGGCGAACTGCAAGTAGTGGCGCGCGGCCTGTTCGAGAAACGCCGACCGGTTGGGATTCACCCGATCGATGTCTTCCAGGAGTGCGCCCGGAAGTGTGACGGATGTCTTGACTCGCATACTACGAACATACTACCCTTTGCGAGCCGCGGGCAAATCCTTCGGTCACGCTATTCGCGATAGACTACATCAATGCCGCTTTCCCCCGGCGATAGACTTGGCGCTTATGACATTGTTTCGCTGCTCGGCAAAGGCGGCATGGGCGAGGTGTACCGCGCGCACGATCCGAAGTTGAATCGCGATGTGGCGATTAAGGTGTTGCCGCATGCGCTGGCGCACGACGCCGATTACCTCGCCCGCTTTCAGCGTGAGGCGCAGACGCTGGCGGCGTTGAATCATCCAAATATCGCGACGATCTATGGGTTGGAAGCGAACGCGATCGTGATGGAGTTGGTCGAAGGCGAGACGCTGCAAGGGCCGTTGCCTTTACAAGAAGCGCTGGCGATGGCGAAGCAGATCGCCGAAGCGCTGGAAGCTGCGCACGACAAGGGCATCATCCACCGGGATCTGAAGCCGGGCAATGTGAAGGTGACGCCCGAGGGTGTGGTGAAAGTGCTGGATTTCGGGCTGGCGAAGGCGGTGAACGAGCGGCCTACTCAAGTTGGTCCCGACTCGCCGACGCTGACGCTGCGGGCCACCGAGGCGGGTCTGATCCTCGGCACCGCCGGTTACATGTCGCCGGAGCAGGCGGCGGGCAAAACGTTGGACCGCCGCGCCGATATCTGGGCGTTTGGCGTGGTGCTGTTTGAGTTGCTCACCGGCAAGCGGCTGTTCGATGGCGAGACCGTGACGCACACGCTGGCCGATGTCGTGCGCGCGCCGATTGATCTGTCGGCTATCGAGGACCCGCAAG
>VFZQ01000394.1 GCA_016871135.1 Acidobacteriota bacterium
CCTCGCGACGAAGCGATCAAAATTCCGATGAGCGCGCCGGCAATCGGCAGCCCAACGGCCAACAAGTTCCAAAACGGTGGTTTCGGCCCCATATACCGACAGGCGTCAACAGCTCGCCACGATTGTCATGTCCGAACAGGGGGACTATTTGTTACGATAGAACCCTCTTTGGAAACTCAGGAGATCTTCAGACATGAGAACAATTTTTTCACTAGCCCTCGCGCTAGCAGTTACTTCCGCGCTCGTTGAAGCACAGGACCTGCGCGGAACCGTTCGCGGAACGGTTTACGACTCGAGCGGCGGTGTTGTCGCCGGAGCGAAGCTAACGCTTCGTAACATCAACACAAACGTCGCGGTCGACCGCGACTCCAGCGCCACCGGCGCTTATGTCTTCGACTTTGTTAGCCCCGGCACCTATTCTCTTGTCGTTGGCATGCAAGGCTTCCGCGGCTTCCAACAGGACAACATCCTGGTACAGACGCGCTCCGACATCACCGTCGACGCCAAGCTCGAGGTCGGCGCCGTCAACGAAACCGTGCGTGTCGAAGCCGCGCCGGTCACGGTGCAGTTCACCAAGACCACGATGGAAACGACGCTCGATACGAAAATGTCGAACTCGCTGCCGATCATTCACCGCAACCCGTTCCTGTTGCTGCAACTCGATCCGCAGGTGACCTTCACCTCGACCTCGCAGGAGCAAAGCCCGTTCCACCACTGGGCCGGCTCGCGGCTTGACGTCGGCGGCGGCACGCAACTGAAAAACGACATCCTGGTCGACGGATCGCCCAACACCTGGGGGCCAAAAACGAACTACGTTCCCCCGATGGACGCGGTGTCGGAATTGAACGTGCAGCAAAACGCGACCGACGCCGAATACGGCCACTCCGCCGGCGGCATCGTGTCCCTGCAAATGAAGTCCGGTTCCAACGACTGGCACGGAACCGTCTACTACTTCGGACGCAATCCCAAACTAAACGCCCGGCCCGATTCGACGACGCCGACGCCCTCGCTCATCCGCCACAACGTGTGGGGCGTGACCTCGGGCAATCCGATCGTCAAGAACAAGCTCTTCAACTACATCGCCTACGAAGGCCAGAACCTGCGCGAGCCGATCAACCTCATTAAGACGCTGCCGACCGCGCGCGAACGCACCGGCGACTTCTCGCAGACCATGTTCCTCGACGCCGGCCGTACCGGTATGAAACCGATCTTCGACCCATGGACGACGCAGACCAGCGGCGCCAACGTCACACGCATGCCCTTCCCCGGCAACGTCATTCCGCGCGCGCAGATGGACCCGGTTTCGTTGCGTTTCCTGAACGATATCTGGGCGCCCAACGGCCCCGGCGACGACATCACGCAGGTCAACAACTACCGATTGACGTTCGCGCGCGTGTACGACTATTACAACTGGTCAAACCGCACCGACTGGAATGTCAACGACAAGTGGAAGATCTTCGGCCGCTTCTCGCGTTATCACACCAACGTCGCCTCGCCGAATCCGGCGGGGACGCCCGCGGGTTCGACCGGTGGCTCCGAGCGCAACTCGATGACCGCTGTCGGCGATGCCGTTTGGACGATGAACGCCAACACCGTCGTCAGCTTCCGCGGTTCGTATGGAAAACCGGTCGATCGCTTCATCGACCCCATCGCCGAGATCAAATCGTTCGGCGACTTCTTCCCGCAGAATCCGACTTTCTTCGACAGCTACGCCAAGTCGCTGCCGGTGACCTACTATCCTGGCCTCAATCTCGGCGGGGGATTTGGGCGCGGCGGCTACTGGTATTCGGCGCCCGACTTCTGGAACGGCCAAGGCAAGATTTCCCGGAACGTCGGCCGCCACTATTTGAAGATGGGCGGCGAGTTTCGGCGTTATCGCGGCAACTCCTCCCTGCCACAACCGTTGCAGTTCTCGTTCCCGGCCGCGAACACCGCCAACACGTACATCAACACCAACACGCGGCTGAGCGGCAGCGAGTGGGCGACGTTCCTCCTCGGCGCGATTGGCGACAACTCGCGGGCGAGAAACGTTCCGGCGCTGCTGGCGCGGAACTACTTCTACGGCTTCTACCTGCAGGACGACTTCAAGCTCTCGCAAAACATCACGCTCAACCTCGGTCTGCGCTGGGAGTACGACACACCCATCGTCGACCGCGACGGCCGTCTCTCTCGCACGCTCGATCTGACCAATCCGATCCCCGAGTTCCAAGGCGCCAACGCGCCCAACCTTGGCACTCAGGTAATGGCGATTCGCCGCACCGCGCCCCAGTACAACGGCGCTTGGATTCACACGCCCGGCGCCGGCGACGGGGCCTATTCGAATTCGAAGCTGGGCTTCCAGCCGCGCTTCGGCTTGGCTTGGCGTCTGTCGGACCGCATGTCGTTCCGCGCCGGCTATTCGCGTTACGCGATCATGCCGTCGGTTGACATCGAAGGCGGCATCAACCTGAACGACGTTGTGCCGTATCCGGGCTATCAGCAGGACTCCTTCCCGCTGCCGACCGTGCAGGGCGTTCCCGCCGCGCGTTTCTCCAATCCGTGGCCGTCCACGAATCCGTTGACGCCGCCGGTCGAGAAGCGCCTCGGCCGCTATACCGAACTCGGTTCAACGGCGCAGTCGATCATTTGGAATCAAAATCTCGGCACGTCGTACAACGACCGCTTCAGCTTCAGCCTGCAGCGGCAGTTGCCGAGCCAGATCGTGGTCGATGCAACGTACTTCATGAGCTTCGGCTTTAACCAGCGCTATCAACAGCAGTTGAATAACATCGATCCGCGATTCGGATTCCAGTTCCAGAACGCGGTCAACGCGCAGGTTCCGAATCCGTTCTTCAACGTGTTGCCGTTTGACAAGTTCCCTGGCGGCCTGCGCAACGTGCGCAACGCGGCGGTCAACGATCTGCTCCGGCCGTATCCGCACTATGGACCCATTACGATGTGGAACGCCGAAGGCGTTTATCGTTCCTACCGCTCGATTCAGTTCAAAGCCCAGCGGCCGTTCGTGAACGGCTTCAACTTCCTGATCGGCTACAACTACAACAACGCCCGCAACGACGAGTTCTTCCCCGATGGCGTGCAGGTGTTCCTCAACAATCTCTCGTTGCAGGACTCGCCCAACGCACGGCACAAGTTCAACATCGGCGGTATCTACGAACTGCCGTTTGGCAAAGGCCGGAAGTACGCGTCATCAATGAACAAGGGAACCAACCTGGTGCTCGGCGGCTGGGCGCTCAGCGGCATCTATCAACAAGTGAGCGGCGAGTTCCTTCGCATGCCGGCGGCCCTTGTCTCCGGCAATCCGGCGATCTCGAATCCCACGCGCGACCGCTGGTTCGACACAACAAAGGTCACGCGGCAGCCGGCCTTTACGCAACGAACCAATCCGTTGCAGTTCTCTGGATTCAACGGGCCGGGCGTGGTTTCGCTCGATCTGACATTGGGCAAGGAGTTCCAGTTCAAAGAGAAGTACGCCTTTGAAATCAAGCTGGAATCCTACAACCTGCCGAACACCTTCAACGGCGCGAATCCGCAGTTGAATCCGGATAGCTCATTGTTCGGCCGCGTGACCGGCCAGCGCAATACCTACTTCGGGCGCCAATTCCAGTACACAAGTCGTATACGCTGGTAGCGTGCTCGCACTCTTCGCACTCGCCGTAACGCCCGCGTTCACAGACGCGGGCGTTACGCTTTTAGGAGGGCCGTCGCGCGACGGCAAGTTCATCTCGATCGTCGAGAAGGGCGACCTAACGGTGCGCGAATTCGCGACCGGCGCGTCGAAGCGTCTGACCGCCGCGCCACCGAAGGAGTTTGCGTACTTCTCGGCGATCTCACGCGATTCGAAAAGCGTCGCCTACGCGTGGTTCAATAGCGAAGGCTTCTACGAACTGCGATCGATTCAACTCGACGGAACCGGACAGAAGACGCTGTTCAAGAACGCCGAGGCCGGCTTTGTCCAGCCCTGCGCATGGACGCCCGATAACAAACAGGTCCTGACTCTGTTCTTTCGCAAGGACAATGTGAGTCAGATCGCGCTGGTGCCCGTCGATGGCGGCGCGCCGCGCGTGTTGAAGTCGCTTAACTGGGTCTATCCGAAGCGTATGGATATTTCGCCCGACGGCGAATGGCTGGTCTACGATTCGTTCGCGCCGGGGTCGACCAGCGAGCGGACGATCTATTTGCTGAAGCTCGATGGCTCGGCCGAAAAGCAGTTGATCAACGACACGGGCAATCATGTGTTCCCGCTGTTTTCGATCGACGGCAAGTCGGTGTACTTTTTGAGCGGCGACGATTTGGTCGAGCAGCCTTTGGCCGAAGGCGGCAAGCGGCGCATCGTTGAGCGCAAATTGGGGCGCGCGCTTCCGCTCGGTGTGACCGCGGACGGCAAACTCTACTACGGGCTGCGAACCGGCGTCTACGATGTCTTTCTCGCGTCGGTGGCCGATGCGGCGAAGACCGCCAAGCGTGTGTCCTTGCTCTATCCGAATCGCAATCTCTCGCCGGCGTTTTCGGCCGACGGCAAGCGGTTGGCCTATCTCTCGCGGCGCGGGAACGAGAATTTTGGGCAAGAGGCGCGCGTGGTGATCGTGCGCGATTTGGACTCCGACAAGGAGACCGAGTTGCCCGCGAAGATGGCGCATATCGAACGCGTCGTTTGGCGGCACGACGGAAAGGCGTTGTTGATGAGCGGCAGCGACGGGCGCGGCCGCGGCGGTTTGTTCGAGTTTGATTTGGCGACATCGCGCACAGCGCCGTTGGCCGCCGAGATCGGCGGGCCGTTTCGCGGCTTCGACGCGATCTCGACCAAGGACGGGATCTTCTATAACGATGGCAAGAAGTTGCGGAAGCTCGATGGAACGGTGGTGTACGAAGGGCGAGACATCAAGTCGATCGCCGCGACCAGCGAAGGCGCGATCGGCGTCTACGATACCAACACCGTTGCGATGCCGGCCATCGGCCGGTTCATCGTAATGGAAGGTGTGACCGAACTGGTGAGCGGTGGCACGCGGCTGCACGCGGTGCGAAACGGAACGCTGGTGAAACCGACAACGGATGAAAAGATTCCGCTGCCGGGGAACGTGCAGGCGGGCGTGTCGCTTTCGCCCGACGGCAAAACGCTGGCTTTGGCCGCGGGCCGCGAGGCCTCTGAAATTTGGGTCGTTAGTTGGTGATGTCGTGCGTGGTCGATTGCTCGCGGATCGGCTCGTAGACTTTGTACCACTCTTTTTGCGCGGGGCTGTCGGCGTAGGCCTTGAGCGCCTGCTCGCTCTTAAATTCCATGACGATGGCGTGGGTGTAGCCGGCGCCTTGGACTTTAATCGCTCGTGTCCAAACGCGGGCGATGCCCTTGTAGGTGTCGGCCAGCTTTTCCGCGCCGCGCAAGGCCGCGTCGATCTCTTCCTTCGTTGTACCTTGCTTCCAGCGGACGGTGACCACGTGGATCACGGTCTTGGGCCGCTTGGCCGCGGCGGTGAGAACGGCGCCTGCAAACGCGCCGATGGCAAATCTTCGGGTCATTGTTTCTTCTTTCGAAAACCCGCCCAATGCTCGCAGACAACAATCGAGTTGGCGGGGTTGTTGGGATCGTACTTCATTAACGCCGTGCCGAGAAGTCTCTCGGGGGCGTCTGGGAGGACCGGCAGCAGTGTGCCGATCTCTTGCGACGTGTTGTAGCT
>VFZQ01000395.1 GCA_016871135.1 Acidobacteriota bacterium
GGCTGAACTGGCACGGGATCAAGACCGGCGTGATCAGCGGCCGCGTCTCCCCGGCCACCGAGATCCGCGCCAAGCAGTGCAAGATGGCCTACATCTATCAGGGCCACATCGAAAAAATCCCGATCCTGCAAGAGATCATGGCCGACGCGAGGATCGAAGCGGACGAGATCGGCTACATCGGCGACGACCTCACCGATATAGTGGTCATGAAGCGCGTTGGCTTCGGCATCGCCGTGCAGAACGCGCGGCCCGAAGTGAAGGCGGCGGCACACTTCGTCACCGAAGCGCGCGGCGGCCAGTCGGCCGTGCGTGAAGCGTGCGAGTTGATTCTTTCGGCGCAGGGCCTGTGGGACGGCCTCTTGGAAAAGTACGAGGCCAAGTGAGCGCTAACTGTGCATTCGAGGTGATCGGCGCGGCGGGCCCCGGGTTCCTGCATCAGTTGACCGGCGTCATCGTTCGCCACGGCGGCGACATCACGTCGGTGCAGATTATGGAGACGCGCCCGCTGTCGCGGACCTATTTCGAAGTCGAGGTTGCCGACGCCGATGCACTCTGCAACGATCTGCGCGCGCTCGACGTCGTCACCGAAGTCCGGCCCGTCAATTCGATGCAGAAGATTTACGGTAAGCGCATCATCATCATGGGCGGCGGCGCGCAGGTCGGCCAAGTGGCGATCGGCGCGATTTCGGAAGCCGACCGGCATAACATTCGGGGCGAACATATTTCGGTCGATACGATACCGCTCGTTGGCGAGAAGCCGCTCGCCGAAGCCGTGCGCGCCGTTGCGCGATTGCCGCGCGCGAAGGCGCTGGTGTTGGCCGGTTCCCTGATGGGCGGCGAGATCGAACAGGCCGTTCGCGATGTGCGCGCGCAGGGGTTGCTGGTGGTATCGCTGAACATGGCGGGCAGCGTGCCCGACGCGGCGGACCTGGTCGTCACCGATCCCGTGCAGGCGGGCGTCATGACCGTCATGGCCGTCGCCGATACAGCGAAGTTCACGATCGACAAACTCAAGAACCGCGTTTTCTAACCGTGCACACGACGGGCATCATCGGCGGCGGAATCATCGGACTGGCGACAGCGTATCGGCTGCTGGAAAAGTATCCGGACCGCAAGGCGATCGTCTTCGAGAAGGAGCCCGCGCCCGGCCGTCATCAGACGGGACACAACAGCGGCGTGCTTCACGCGGGCCTGTACTACAAGCCCGGTTCCAACAAAGCGCGGCTAGCCGTGGAGGGCATTCGCCAGATGGTCGCGTTCTGCGAGCGTCACAACGTCAAGCACGAGATCTGTGGCAAACTCGTCGTCGCCGCCAGCGAAGACGAAGTGCCGCGCATGATGGATCTCTACGAGCGCAGTCGGGCGAACGGTCTTCGCGATGTGCGCGTTCTGAGCCGCGAAGAGATGCGCGAAATCGAGCCACATGTCGGCGGTGTTAAAGCGCTGCGGGTTCCGGAAGAAGGCATCGTCGATTACGCCGGCGTCTGCGCGGCGCTCGTCGGCGAGATCGAATCGCGCGGCGGCGAAGTGCGCACGAATGCGCGCGTCACCGGCTTGCACGAAACGGCTTCGGGTTGGGTGGTCGAGACTAAGAGCGACGCGAGTGCCGTCGACTTCATCGTCAACTGCGCGGGCTTGCACTGCGACCGCGTCGCGGCACTCGGCGGCATTGAGCGCGAGATGCGCATCGTGCCATTTCGCGGCGAGTATTATCTGATTAAACCCGAGCGCCAGCACCTGGTGCGGCATCTCATCTACCCTGTGCCCGATCCGTCGTTTCCCTTCCTCGGCGTGCACTTTACGCGGCTGATTCACGGCGGCGTTGAGGCCGGGCCAAACGCCGTGCTGGCCTTCGCGCGCGAGGGCTATACGAAGCGCGATTTCGTCGCCGGCGATCTTTTCGACGCGCTTTCCTTTCCTGGCCTGTGGCGATTCCTCAAGCGCTACCCGAGCGTGAGCTGGTACGAACTTCGGCGTTCCTTCAGCCGAGAACTGTTTTGCGAATCGCTGCAACGGCTGGTGCCCGAAATTTGCGTTGACGATATCGAACCCGGCGGCGCGGGTGTTCGGGCGCAGGCGATGATGCCTTCGGGCGACCTCGTTCAAGATTTTCTGTTTGCCGAACGACCTCGTGCGCTGCATTTGCTTAATGCGCCGAGTCCTGGCGCGACGGCGTCGTTGGCTATTGGCGCGGAGGTGGTGTCGAGACTGAGCCGCGAGTAAGACCGCCGCTTGGCAGGGTGCTTTTGTTTGTAACGGCGAAGTGCGATCATTCGAGTGCTATGCCATCGACGGTCCAGTATTGGCTTCTGGTGTTTGCGATTTCGCTGTACGGGCAACCGCGTGTCTCGCCGCCTTCGGCGAGAGACTTGATTTGCAGTCTGTCAAAAGGAAATCCGCACCTGGAGATGTGGAAGCTGATGCGCGACGCCCTCGACAAGAAAGACGGCGATGCCTATGCGAAGGAGCTGATCGGACACGCGCTCCCCACCGGTTTCCCGGCGACGATCGTCTCGGTGTTGGACGAGAGGAAAGGGCGATCGTTTCTTGTCAGTATTCAGGGTGATGTGCCCGACGCCGTTATTCATCTCACCGCTCCGTGGACCGGCGCGCGGCTCAGGCCGGGAGTGAACGTTTCGTTCGATGGCGTCGCCGCTGGCCTTCTCCGTGATCCGGTCCGATTACAAGTTGATGTCGACCCAAAGAAATTGACCGTGCTGGATCGGCTTGACCGCCAGGAGGGTATGATTTGCAGATGTTATACCTCGGAGGAATTCGAGTGGTTGCGCGCGGGCGATAAGAAGGTTCCTGCGCGCTGATCACGAGGCCCGTTATGAACGACACCCGTCAGCACGCTCACAGCTTGATCGACCGCGTGCCCGAAACACAGCTCTGCGGCCCCATTGTCGATCCCGTGGCCACCGCACTGCGCCACGCACCACTCGACGACGAACCGGAAACCGAGGACGACGTCGCCGAGGCCAGAGCGTGGCTCCACTGAAACGGGGACAAAGGCATTCCATACGCCGATGCCATGCGCCGCTTGGGACTCGATTTAGCGGAGACTGCTTGAACTGGAACGGCGTTGGCCGAAAAGGATTCGCTCGAACGATTTCCGCTTTCGTGTTGGCGGCTACCGCATCCGCCATCGCTCCGGAGCTTACGGTTGAAGTAATCGCCACAACCCGGCCCGCAATATAGTAGCGAAACTACAAACGTACCCTGTTACATTGAAAATAGAAGCTAGCCCCTGTGGCGAAAGGATTTTGCGATGGACCTCCAACAGCAACGCGAGCAAGCGCATGCGTGGCTCGATCAACTGGCGCCCGCCAAACTCGGCGCGGTGCATACACTGCTGGAAGTGATGGTGGATGAGGACGGCGATAGCGATCTCTACACCGAGGAGAACATCCGCCGCTTCCGCGAAAGCCAGGCCCACAACGCCACCGGCGGCAAGGGCGTTCCAATGGAGGACGTGCTCGCGGACTTTGGATTGACGCCGGCAGACTTCCCGCTCACGAAATAATGCCGCCATTCCGAATCGAATGGCGCGATGAGGGCCGGGCCGACGTTCGCCGGCTGGACCGTGCCACCGCCATGCGCCTGTTCGATGGCATTCTCCATTACGCGCAAACCGGAGCCGGCAACGTAGCGCCCCTGCATGGTCCGCTTTCAGGCGCATTCCGTTTGCGTTTGGGAGACTATCGCGTGTTGTTCACCCTGGAAAACAATGCGATGGGGATCTTTGGTGTTTGCCATCGCTCCCAAGCCTACCGCTAGCGCCCGCTACAACCCGGCCCGCAGGTAGGCGATCAAATCCGCCATCGCTTGCTTGTCGATTGACTTCTCCAACTCCTCGGGCATTAGCGAAATCGACGATGCCCGGACCTCCGCAACGTTCTTTCGCAAAATTGTTTGATCGCCGTCCTCGGTCCCGCCGCGCAACGTAATTGCCGCTGGCGTCTCGTTTGCGATCACGCCATCGAAAACCTGTCCGTCCTTGGTGGTCACCATGTAGTTGACGAACCGAGGCTCGATTGCCGCGCTCGGATCGAGAATCGCCTTCAACAACTCTTCGCGGGTCTTATTGTTCACACCCGACAAATCGGGGCCAACGCGCCCACCTTGCCTCCGCGGCATGTGGCAACGCGCGCAGTTCTCCTCGAACACGAGCTTTCCCTTGGCAGCATTGCCGTTCAACGACGGCACCGAAGCATACGCGGCCAACGCTTTCGCGCGCTCCGCGGTGCCGCTCGTAAACAACGCCTTCGCGCGCGCATCGCCGCTCTCGATCAATCGCACACGCGCGACGATGTCCACTCCCGCCGCCTCGACTTGATTTTTTTCGACGGCATCGATCAGCTTCGTCGCCCAATCCTTCCGGCCCGCCAGCGTATTGACGGCCCGAACCCGGGCATCGCCACGCAAGGTCTTCCACGCTCCAAGGATGATCCCTGGCGCCCGCGAATCACCCGTATCGCCAAGCGCGCCGATCGCCGCCGCCTGTAGTTCCGGCGGTGGATTTCCCGTGAGCAGTTTTTCGAGCACTGGAATCGATTTCGCCGGCTCAACGCCTGAACCGATCGCGCGCACCGCCGAAACCGATCCCTTCTCGGCCTCCGCCAGCGCCCGCGCGAAGATCGCCGGCATATCAAAGTGCTGCGCGGCGTTCCAGGCGGCCTGCTGCACCGCCGGGTTGTCCGACGCCAGCACACGCCGGAACGCGGCTTCCGCGGCAGCCGATTTTACGCGCGCGCCGCCCGATAACTTCATCCCGCGCGCCAACCCATTCAGTGCCGATGGGTCCGTGCCACTCTTGGCGAGAAGCGCTTCGATCTCACCAGTCCGCCGCCGCGCCCCGATCAACTGCGCCAACTGCTGCACGAAGTCTCGGTTCTTGACCGCCGACAAGAATTCGGCGGGCTGATTCGCGGCCGACGTCAACACGGCAACGCGGAACCAGCGATCGTCCCCATGCTGCGCTATCAGTTTTGCCAGCATCGCCCGCGCCGCCGGTGTGTTGAATTCGCCGAGTGTGTAGGCGAGCTGATACCGCACACGCAACGCGGAATCGGACGCCATCGCCATCACCTGTGTTTGCAGCGCGGGGAACTTCTCGCTTAGCTTCACGCCATGCTCGCGGATCGCCGCGTGCTCGTCCTTCAACGCCCGCGCGACATGGGCGGCCTCCAACACGCCCAAGCCTTTCAGCAGCCACAACGCATGCAACCGCGCTTGCGGACTCGCCGCGTTCGTCAACTCCGCCGCCAGCGCACGCGCAACCGATTTATCCTGGCGCTCCAACAACAACCGGTGCGCCGTATCGCGATGCCAGCCGTTCGGGTTCGACAGCAGCGACACAAGATCGGCGCTCGACTTCGACCCGAGATCGACTTTCAGTCCCCGTGTCTGCACCGGCGTCTTCGAGACAATCCGATAGATCCGCCCCTTGTCGTCGCCGCTCCAAAAATCGAGTCCCTTCTTGATCTCCTCCGGGATCGACTCCGGCGTTTCGATGTACTCGCGGTACATGTCGAGTAAGTAGAAGTTGCCATCCGGCGCGTTCGCGAAATGAGCCGGCCGGAACCAAACATCTCCAGATGCCAGGAACTCAGTCTTATCGATAGCAGGCTTGGCGAGGAAGGTTACGCCGCTCGGTTCCAGGGTCTCG
>VFZQ01000396.1 GCA_016871135.1 Acidobacteriota bacterium
ACGTGGATGACGCGGTTCGGCGGTGATCAGAGCGTGCTGGGCCGATGGCTCGACTTGAACGGCCATCGCTTGCAAGTTGTCGGTGTAGCCGCGCAAGGATTCAGCGGGCCGTCGCCGCGCTCGCCAGCGCTGTGGGTTCCGGCACCGTGGCGTCAGATCTTTCATCCCGAAGCGGGCGAGTTTAATACACCGAATCGTTGCTGCAACGAAGTCTTTGCAAGGCTGAAGCCCAGTGTCGACCGCAAGAACGCAACCGCGGAGCTTGCAACCCTCAGCGCGCGCTACCGCGAGACGATTAACCGCAAGCCGGACAAGTTCCTGCTTGTCGATCCAACTGTAATGGCGAATCCCCGGTTCTTCTCGCAGGCCGCGCCGATATTGGCCGCCGTGAGCGTGGCGGCGTTGCTTGTGCTGCTGCTGGCGTGCGCGAATGCGGCCAACCTGCAGCTTGCCCGAGCCATGAGCAGGCGGCACGAGATCGCGGTGCGCGCGTCGCTCGGTGCGGGAACGGGCCGCATTCTTCGGCAACTGATCACGGAGAGTCTACTTGTGGCCGCACTGGCCGGCGGCGCTTCGCTGCTGATCTCGGCTTGGCTGCCTGGATACGTTTTTGGTTCGATCGCGGGTGCGGAAGCTGGCAGTTTGCGTTTCTCGCTGGACTGGCGCGTGCTCGCTGGCATCCTGGCGTTGACGTTGGCGGCCGCGCTTCTATCCGGTCTCGCGCCGGCATGGGCACTAAGTAAGGGTCTGCATACGTCGACTCGCGCGACACAGTCGGGGCGGTTGCGCGGCGTGTTGCTTGCCGTGCAAGTAGCGCTTTGCGCAACGCTGGTCAGCGGCTCGTCACTATTGGTGCGCGCGCTGCAGGAGGCGCGACAGATCTCGCCAGGTTTCGCGTTCGAGGATGTCGTCCGACTGGATCCGCGGCTCGACTCGAGCGGCGCGAACACCGCCCAGGCACAGCCAGTGTTGGGCGCCCTGGCCGAGCGGATAAGCACAATTCCCGGCGTAAAGCGCGTCGCACATTCCAGTGTCGTTCCGTTGGGGAATTCGTTCAATGCGACGATGCTTTCCAATCCGCGCACGAAAGCGCAGACGCGAGTCGGGTTTGCGGATGTGTCGGCGACGTTTCATCAAACGCTACGGATTCCACTACGCGCGGGCCGCTATTTCGAAACAGCCGACGAGACGCGCAAAGACATCGTCATCATTGACGAAGCGCTGGCTAAGCAGTTCTGGTCGGATGAGAACCCGATCGGGCAGAAGGTGGGCGAGGCTACCGTGATCGGAGTGGTCTCGAGCATTCATATTCGCGGCCTCGCCGGCGGCGATGTCTACATGTACCGGCCGTCGCGCGGAACGGAGAATTCAACATTCTTCCTCCACTTCGACGGTCCGGCGGAACCGGTTCTGGCCGAATCCGTACGATTTGCCCGCGCAGCGGACAAACGAGTGTTCCCCGCCGCCGCGCCTTATCGAGAGACGGTCGAAAGAGCGCGCGGCGAGGCGGCCATCGCCGCTACGATTTCGGGCGCGTTGAGCGTTCTCGCGTTGACCTTGGCGTGCCTCGGAATCTACGGCGTGGCCGCATACGGCGTGAGCCAGCGGCTCCGGGAAATCGGTGTGCGTATGGCGCTTGGAGCGAGGCCTCTCGAAATCGTGCAGCTGATTGTGGGACAGAATCTGCGGACCGTTTGCATCGGTGCGGCAATCGGAATTGCTGGCGCGGTTGGATTGGGGCGGCTGCTGATAGGCTTCCTTTACGGCGTCAAGCCTACCGACCCGTTGGCGTTGGCCGCTGCGCTAGTCTTGCTCGCCGCCGTGGCGACGCTGTCAACGCTCGGGCCTGCGCGGCGCGCGTCGAAGGTGGATCCGGTGGTGGCGTTACGCTATGAGTAGTGGCGCGACTTTCGTGGAGTGACCTGCTGGAGGTTTATCGGGCGATTTCGAGGGCCCGGCGTCGGCCTCTCCGTTGAGCTGTTTTTGCCTACTGCAGGTTCTGCTGACCGCTCGCGTGGTATCCAAGAACTACCGCGAATTCCGGTTGCAAGCGTCTAGAGAGAACGGCGTGATCAATCAGAGGGTCTCCCTCGGCGAACGGTTGCGGCTTTGGTAATCGATCGCGCGGCCAGAGGCGGCTCCATATATTCCGGCTATGATGCTGGCGCTGAAAGCCGACTACCGCCGCTTCCGAATCCAGTGATCGGTGAAGCTTAGGTAGGGCGCGGGCGACGATTTCGGCATGTGGCAAGGCAGACAGTCGGCGGGTTGATTGGCGTGTTCGGTCGAGTGGCAGGCCGCGCACTTCGAACGATAGAACGCCGCGTCGTTGCGCACCGCGTTGGCGTGCGGAGGATGACAGTTGGCGCATGCGATTCGACCCTTCGTGAAACACGCGCTTTTGATGAGGCGTAACGGCTGGAAGCGGATCGCCAGCGCGTCGTCGGGGCCTTCTTTTCGATGACACTCGGTGCACAACTTCGTTGGCCTCGAAAAATGTTCCGCGGTCTTTACGTGGCACGACTCGCAACCTAAACCCGGAGGCTTTGCACCGTGACATCCGAGGCAGGATTTCACCGTCGCTTCAGACTGCACGATCCCAAGCGCGGCCTTTGCCGACTTCGACGTTCCCGGCTGATGACCCAGTGTCAGATCGAAACGATCGGCGCGCGGGTAGTAGCTGATGCGATGCTCCAACCATTCGCCTCCGATCTTTACTAGCGGCGTGAGGCCTTGATCGCCCGCGCCGAGCACCCACGCGATTTCACCGGCAGCCGACTCGCGGCCGCGCTCGGCGCTTACCGTCGTGCCCATGTAGGACAGCAAGAAGCCACCGCGCGCTTCGCCGATCGGACGATCCGGCAGCGCGCGCCCAAAGGCCGTGTCGGATAGCGGCCGCAGCGTCCTGGCGTGATTGGTCGCGGCGTGTTTGTCGACGATCGCGCGGTGGCAGTTCACGCAGTCCTGCGCGGCGCCGCTTATAATCCAAAGCATGTGGATGGCGGCGTACATCGCCTTATTCGCGCAGGTGTCGAGCGATTCGCTGCCCATCATCGAGCAGCTTATCGCAAGCGGACAGTTTCAAGAAGCACTGCGAAGAACGGAAGGCCTGCCGCTTACCGTACAGAGACATTTGTTGGCTTCGAAATCGCACGATGGATTGCGCGACGCCGCGCGCGCGGTAGCCGAAGCGGAAAAGGCGCTGGCGCTCGATCCACGGAACGAGGCCGCCCATTTGCAACTCGGGCAAATCTTCTTGTCGAACAATACGCCGCAAGGGGCGCTCGAAGTTTTCACGGACGCGCTCGCGCTGCATCCCCACTCGTTCTTATTGCGGACCGGCCGCGGTTTGGCATTGAAAGATCTGAACCTCTATGACGAAGCGATCGCCGAACTGAAGAAGTGCCTGGAGGCGAAGCCCGGGTTCGCAATCTGCTTCGACGGGCTGGCTACGTCTTACCTAAACGCGAAGCGATTCGATGAACTTGCTGCGGCCGCGGCTGAGCAGGAGAAGATCAATTCCGCCGATTACCGCTCGCCTTACTTCGCTGCCGCCGCGAGAAGCGCCACGGGCGGACCAGTGAAAGAAACGATGGCGCTCTTGCGGAGTTCCATTAAACGGAACCCACGTTTCGCCGCGGCGCACGCGCTGCTGGGCAGGGTGCTCATTCAAGAAGGCGATATCGCGGGGGCGATTTCGGCGCTAGAGTCCGCCGTTCGATTACGCCCCGACTACGCGCCGGCGTTGCTAAACCTTGCACAGGCGTACAAGAAGGCAGGCCGCGAACAAGACGCCGCACGCGTATTCGACCGGCTTCGCGCGGCCAATGAAAAAGAACGTGCGGGCAAACCGGCGCTGATCTATCATCGCGGCCCCAAATAGAGGGATAGATTTGATATGCTCCCGCCATGCTTCGCGCCATCACTCTCGCTCTTTTCGGCTTGACCGCATTCGGCCAAGGCAACACCGGCAGCATTCTCGGCACACTGACAGACGCCTCCAGCGCGGTTGTTCCCAGCGCCAAGGTGACGATCACCAACGTTTTGACCGGTGTCAAGTTGGAAAACACCACCGACTCGCAAGGCAACTATCTATTCAATTTCCTGTCGCCGGGGTCGTACAAGGTCGAAGCCGAAGTGACTGGCTTCAAGAAGTTCGTGCGCGAGAACATTACTCTCGAAACCGGCCGCCAACTGCGTATCGACGCCCGTCTGGAGACCGGCGCGGTCACCGAGACCGTTAGCGTTACAGCGCAGACGCCGCTGCTTGAAACCGAGAGCGGCACGCTGTCGGGCACCATCGAAAACAGGCAGGTGTCGAGCTTGCCGACGCTCGGACGCAACCCTCAGGACTTCCGCTTGCTGGTGCCGGGTGTTGTCCTCAACCGCGATGGCAACTCGATCACACAGGGCGGCCTCGTCCGCAAAGATCCCTACTACATTGACGGCGCGCACTCGTCCAACCACGTGTGGTCGGGCAATCCGGTGAATCCGAACCCCGATGTCATTCAAGAGTTCAAGATCGTGACGAATTCGTTCTCGGCCGAGTTCGGCGAGACTTCGGGCTCGGTGATGCAGTCAACGACGAAGTCGGGCAACAACGAAATCCACGGCACGTTATTCGAATTCCTGCGCAACGACAAATTGAACGCGGGTAACTACTACACGCACTCGCGGCCGATCCTGCGCCAGAATCAGTACGGCGGTACGATCGGCGGGCCGATCAAGAAGAACAAGACGTTCTATTTCGGCGATATGCAGGTCACGACGCAGCGCGGCACGTCGGCGTTCAATAACCTGACCGTCCCAACGCAGGCGTTTCGTGACGGTAACTTCTCTTCTCTCACCAACGCAGCGAATGTGCCGGTTCCGATCTTCGACCCAGCCACCACCTCCGGCGCGAACAACCAACGCACCGCGTTCCCCGGCAACATCATTCCCGCCGCGCGCATTAGCCGGGCGGCGCGCAACGTGCAAGCGCTCTACCCTTTGCCGCAGGTAAACACAAACTTCGCCAATTACACAAATTTCGGATCGGTGAAAAACGAGAACAGAGAGTACGACATCAAGATCGACCACAACTTCACCGACTCCGACAAGTTCTTCGCGCGCTACTCCGGGCGCAAGAGCGACTCAACGCCTGCGTCGGCATTCCCGGACTTCAAGTCCGGCGGCCGCAATCCCGGCCAACTTGGCTTTGGGCAAAACAAGAACCATAGCCGGCAAGCGGTCGTGAATCACGTTCACATTTTCTCGCCCCGCATCACCAACGACCTCCATTTGGGCTGGTTCCAGACGTATCCGAAGCGCATCGTCGCCGGTTTCGGAGAAGTGTCGACGAACTCGCTAGGAATTCTCGGCCTACCCAACGGCGATAACAAACTCGGAACGCCGGATTTCGTCTTCACCAATTACGCGCCGCTCGGCTCCTCCGGCGATACGCTGTTCTTTGAGCTGCAAGACTCCAAGTCTCTGGTGAACGTAACATCGTGGGTCCTTGAGGTTGTCCCCTACGGTGAGACAAAAGTTTAGAGACAGTTGGCGGCCCATGCAAAAAAGCAGTGGACAGCTAGTTTCAGTTTTAGCAGAATCGCAGTAGTCGAAGAGACGGAAGCGAGCTCTGCTGGAGAGCAACTCGCCGAGGGATCTCGGCTCGAAGAC
>VFZQ01000397.1 GCA_016871135.1 Acidobacteriota bacterium
CTGATGCGCCACCTTTGAGGTGGTGCTAAACCACGGGGCCGCGCCAGCGACCCCAACCAGCCGCTTTGAGCGGCTCACGAACGAAGGCCCCCGGCTCTGCCGGGGGATCGTTACCCGCCGATAATCACCGTTGGAGCGCCCGTGACAATTACACCGCCGTGGACCGTCGGATCGCCCATCCGAGCGGCTGGGAGGCCGCCGATTAGCACAGTGGTCGATCCCACTGCGATCGCGTCCGGCGGTCCAGTGCATACCGCCAAATCTGTTACACGTGCCGCCGGGCGGCCGTCGATGAGGACCGTGGGGCTTCCTGGTGGCAGAATGGGTCCCCCGACGTGAGGTTTCGGGTCGGTTAACGGGCAGGTATGGAGATCGGAGACTCTGGCGGCAGGTGGCAAATGTTACTCTCCTGGACCGTAGAGCGGGATCGCCCGAAGATTTTTTCACGAATTTGATTCTGCCGGATGGAATCGCAGCCGGAAAGTTGTCTCGAGCGGACGGTTCGTAATAGAGTAAACAGCAAGATGCACACCTTACGTTTGCTCGCTTTCGCCGCGGTTTCCGGCGTCCTTGTCGTCGCGCAATTTCGAGGGGGCGCCGATTGGACCACCACGGGCAATGACGCACAGCGGACCGGTTGGGTGCGCGCGGACGCAAAGATCAACACTAAGACCGTCGCGGCCGGCAAAGTTGAGTTCTTGTGGAAGAAGAAGCTGATCGCCGCGCCGGCGGGCACCTACACGCTCGGCTCCGCCGTTTTGATGGACCGGTTCATCAGCCATCGCGGATTCCGCTCCTACGCTTTCGTTGCTGGGGCGGGGAACATCGCCGTCGGCATGGATAGCGATCTCGGGTTGATCGAATGGCAGTCGAAATTGGTAAAGACGCCGGCGCCCGCGGGCACCTTCGATTGCCCGGGCGGCGTGGCGTCGATCACACGGCCGACGGCGTCGGAGTTCTCCGGGGCTGGCGGCGGCTTCGGCGGACGGCGCGGCGGACAACCGACAAGCGGCGTTGGGGAACCGTTTGCCGGCGCGGTTACTCTGAAGCAAGCTCCGCAGCCGCGCCCGGGAAGGCCCGGCGGTCCCGGTTTCGTTCGGCGCGCGGTGGTGTTGCACATGCTGGCAAGCGATGGGACATTTCATACTGGCTATGTTTCAAACGGCGAAGAGCCGAAGCCGGGTGTGCCGTTCCTGCCGGCTAACGCCAGCGCGACGGGTTTTTCGCTCATCGACGAAGTTGGCTATGCGGTGACTGGCCGCGGCTGCGGCAATGTTCCAGACGGTTTGTGGGCGCTGACGTTGGAAAACGGCAATGTGTCGAAGTGGATGCCGGGCTCACTGATTGCGGGCGGCCTGGCCGCGTTCGGCGGGGACGGCGTCGTGTACGTGGCTACGGCTGCGGGCGAGATCGCGGCGTTGGCGCCGACAACACTGGCGCCTAAGCAGTCGTACAAGGCCGCGGTTCCGTTTACCAGCGCGCCGGTCGTGTTCCAGCACAAGTCGAAGACATTTGTCGCCGCGGCGTCGAAGGACGGTTCGGTACAAATATTCGACACTGCGTTGACGCCGGTGGCTAGGGGCACGGGAAGCGATGCCGTGACTGGTCTGTCGACCTGGACCGAGGCTGGCGGCGCGGTTCGTTGGATCGCGGGATCGACCGGCAAGAACATAGTGGCTTGGAAGGTCGCCGATCAGAACGGCGTGCCCGCGGTGAGCGCGGGCTGGACCTCGCGCGAAATGGTAACACCTGCCACTCCCATCGTCGTCAACAATGTAGTGTTCGCTCTAGCGACTGGTGAAAAGCGCGGCAGGGACGCTCGCACGACGGCGGCGCAATCGACGCCGGCGGTGTTGTACGCTCTGGACGCATCGACCGGAAAGGACATCTGGAGCAGCGGCAAATCGATCACGTCGTTCTCCGGCAGCGGCGGGTTATCGTCCGGCGGGAGCCAGTTGTATGTTCAGACCTACGACGGTACGCTATATGCATTCGGTGTAGCGATCGAAAAATAAGGAGAGCAGTTTGAAACTCGCGTTGTTTGTTGCCGCGGCAGCGGCTTCGTTTGGACAAGTGCAGGCGCTCATGGAGAAACACTGCGCGCGGTGCCATGAGGCCGCCAAGTCGTACTCGCTCAAACAGGACCGCGATGGCTGGCAGGCAACGATGAATAAGATGGCGGGACTCGGGATGAAAGCGCCGGACGCGGAGTTGGCCGAGATCTTCGAGTATCTGGTGAAAAACTATCCCGCCGATACAGTCGCGAAGTTAAAGGTCAACGAATGCCGGGCGATTGAGTTGGAGAGCACGCTGGGGCTGAAGCGGTCGGTGGCGGCCGCGGTGATTGCGTATCGAGAGAAGAACGGCCCATTTAAATCGCTGGCGGATTTGAAGAAAGTCCCGGGGGTAGATCCGGCAAAGCTAGAAGAGAAAAAGGACCGGTTGTCGTTTTAGTGGCGGGCGCCGACTCCAGATGGAAGGTTAGAGCGGATCGCCGGGCGGCGATCCGCTCGTTCGCCGCGGCGCTGGCGGGGTCTCCGCTGTTGCGAGGGCAACAGGATCCATTCCGCGATCATTCGCGCGTGCCGAGGCTCGACGAACTGAAGACGCCGCTCGATTTTGAGCCGGTGGCGTTCGCGAAACTGACTCGATACAACTACGACTACACCGCCTATGGCAGCGACGGCGAATTCACCATGCGGCGAAACCGCGAGGCGTTCGATTGGGTGCGGTTGCTGCCGGGTGTTGCTACGTCCGGGACTGTCAATACGGCGACGGAGATCCTTGGGGTCAAAATGGAGTATCCGATCCTGATCTCGCCGACCGCGGCGCAGGTGCAGTTGCATCCCGACGGCGAGATCGCGATGCATCAGGCCGCCGCCGCCGCGTCGAATACGCCGATGATCCTGAGCACGAACACGTCGATACCGGTGGACAAAGTGGTTCCGGCGGCGCCGTCGCCGATGTGGTTTCAACTGTACGCGCGCGAAGATATGGAGTCGAATCGCGATGCGTTGGATCGCGCGCAGGAGGCAGGCTGCAAGGCGATCGTGGTTACGATCGATCAGCAGGCGCCGGTGTACGAGCGCGCGCAACATGATCGCAATCTCTCGGGGACTCCCGTTGTGCGGCGCGTCTCCACGCGGCAGGTTGCGGCGAATCCGTACCGCATTCAAGAAACGCGCATGTTCTACAACTGGGGGATGTTCGCGCAACTGCGCGCCATGATCAAGGTGCCGATGGTGATCAAGGGCGTGATCTCGGCCGAGGACGCGAAGTTGGCCGTGGAGCACGGCCTTGACGCAGTGTATGTTTCCAACCACGGAGGCCGCGGGCTTGATTACAGCCCGTCGACGCTCGAGGTCCTGCCGGAGATTGCCGAGGCGGTTGGTGGGCGAGTGCCGATTCTGTTCGACAGCGGAATCCGGCGCGGGACGGACATCTTGAAGGCGCTCGCGCTGGGAGCGTCGGCGGTGTGTCTGGGCCGGATGCCGAGATGGGGATTGGCGGCGTATGGGCCGCAGGGCGCCCAAAAGATGTTGGAGTTGATGCAGGCGGAGTTAAAGCAGGCGATGATGGCGACGGGACGGCCGACACTGCCGTCGATCAACCGATCGTTGGTGAGGACCGATTTCCCGTGATTACGCGCCGCACTTCGTTGTTGCTGCAGACGATACAGGGCGAGCCGGCCGGGCGCATCGCGCCTTACAACGAACTGGTCAACACGTTTGAGTTCGAAGAGATGGCGCGGCGGAGTCTGGCGCCCGCGGCGTTTACCGAGATCGCCGGCTCCGATGCGAGAGCGTTCGATAAGATGACGTTCCGGTATCGGATGCGGGATGTGCGCGCGCTCGATTTGTCGGTCAGTCTCTTCGGTGAAAAGTTGTTTGCGCCGATACTAGTCGGTCCGGCTTCCTTGCAGGCTCGGTTTCACGCCGGGGGCGAGCTGGCTACGGTGCGCGGTGCGTCGGCCGGAAAGGCGGCTGTCGTAGTCGCGTCGAAGACGTCGGTGGCTTGGGACAAACTTGCGGCCGAGGCGAAGACGCCGCTGTTCGTGCAGGTCGAAAGTGCCGAGCAGGCGAAAGCCGCTGCCGCGCTTGGCTGCAAGGCGCTCTTCTACACACTGAACGACTGGGCGGAGTTTGAAGCCGTGCGCAAAGCGGTGAAAATACCGGTTGTTGTGAAGGGCATCATGCAGGCCGAAGAGGCTGCGAACGCCGTGAACCGGGGCGCGGCTGGGATCGTCGTATCAAACTACCGGGCGCTGCCCGCCGGAAGTGTTGCCACGACGATTGATGCGCTGCCCAGCGTGGCGAGCGTCGTCGCCGGGCGCGTGCCCGTGTTCGCCGATGGGAGTTTCCGGCGCGGGACGGATATCTTGAAGGCGCTGGCGCTGGGGGCGCGCGCGGTGCTGATCACGCGGCCGGTGTTGTGGGGTCTGGCGGCGTATGGCGACAAGGGCGTGCAGCAGGTTGTCGAGATGTTGCAGTCGGAATTGGCGCGGTCGATGGTGATGTGCGGTACGGTGAACCTGGCCGCGATTACGCGCGCGGCGGTTCGAATTCACAGCCGTTAGGAGTTGGCATGAAGGCACTCGTGGTATTGCTCGGCGGACTGGTGCTGTGGGCCCAGATGCATCTGCTGCAGGAGTTGATTGAGGCTGCGCGCGAGGATAATCACGCGCGTCTGAAGACGCTGTTGGCGGGTGGCATGCCGGGGCTAAAAGGCCGGGATGGCGCGGCCGTATGGGGGCAGGATTTTCTGTTCGCGGTCGAGTCGGCGCAGACGGCTACGGTGTCGATCGATCATCAACCGCCGCTGGCGATGCGGCGCGTCGAGGGTACTAACTATTGGTACAGCCTCGCGACTCTGCGGCTGGGCACAACCCACAACTACAACTACTTCGCCGACGGGAAGTCTCCGGGAGCCTATGATGTCGCCGGCTATAATCCCGATTCGTATCCGTTGCCGGGCGTTCGGAAAGGCACTCTGTCGGCGATGCGAACACACACGAGCGGGGTCTATCCGGGTATGACTGCCAACTATTGGGTCTACGTGAATACGGGCGCCGACACTGCCAACGGCGCGCCGTTGATGGTGTGGCAGGACGGCGAGTCGATCGTCGGCAACAACGATCTGCTGCGGCTGCGGTTGCAAATCGTCACCGACAACTTGGTGCACAAGAAACTGATTCCGCCAATGGTGCACGTGCTGATTCAACCGGGCAACGGCGGCGAGGCGACGGGTACTCGGATGCGTTCGGTGCAATACGACACGGTGAGCGACCGGTATTCGAAGTATTTGCTGGAGGAGATCCTGCCGGAGGTCGAGAAGTCGCACAGGCTGCGGCGCGATGCGTATTCGCGGGCGATCGGCGGTGCGTCGTCGGGGGCGATCTGCGCGTGGAACGCCGCGTGGTACAGGCCCGATCAGTTCAGCCGTGTGTTGTCGCACATCGGCAGCTACTCGGGCATTCAGTGGAAGCCCGAGCAGCAGTTGGATGGCGGCTACATTGTGCCGTACAAGATCCGGCGTGAACCGAAGAAGAACATTAGATTCTAGAATCGAAGATTCTAAATCAGAGTACTGCAACAAACGAAGTTACGCAGCGAGTAACTTGACGATGTCCTCGATAGCGCGGTCGGCCTTGTA
>VFZQ01000398.1 GCA_016871135.1 Acidobacteriota bacterium
GGAGAGCACGCCGCGCACAGCCCACTCGGTATCGGCGGTGGTGTCGAGCAGCACGGGAACGTTCCCCGGTCCGACGCCATACGCGGGCTTGCCGCTCGAATACGCCGCCTTCACGATACCCGCGCCGCCGGTGGAAAGAATCACCGCGGTGCGCGGGTGCTTCATCAACTCGTTGGTCGATTCCATCGTCGGCTGGGTAATGCACTGGATAATGCCTTCGGGCGCGCCCGCCGACACCGCCGCGCGATAGAGAACTTCGGCCGTCGCGCAAGTGCAGCCCTTCGCGCGCGGGTGCGGACTGAGCACGATCGCGTTGCCGGCCTTGAGCGCGATTAACGACTTGTAGATCGCGGTCGAGGTCGGGTTCGTTGTCGGCAACACAGCGGCGACAACACCAACCGGAACGGCGATCTCGATGACTTTCTCTTCGGCTCGCTCGCGGATAACGCCGACCGTCTTCATACCGCGCAATTCGGCCGGCAAACGCTCGGCGGCAAGCATGTTCTTGGCGAACTTGTCTTTCGCGTTGCCGTAGCCGGTCTCATCGACGGCCATCTTGGCGAGGTGTTCGGCGTGACCCCGCGCGGCTTCGGCCATGCGTTCGACGATGGCATCGACCTGCTCTTGCGTGAACGCACGGAACCGTTGCGCGGCGGCCCACGCCTTTTCGATTTTCCTGCGGACCTCCTGCAAGGAGATCAGATCTGGGTCTTGCAGCATGGCGCGGCCGGTTGGAACGCGTTACTACTTCTTGCTGTTGGCGCCGGGGAGGATCTTTTCGGTTTCAGAATGTGGATTGGGGATGACGTGCACGGCGACCAGTTCGCCGACACGGCGCGCGGCGGCCGCGCCCGCGTCGGTGGCGGCTTTTACCGCGCCGACGTCACCGCGAACGGTGACCGTGACGTAGCCGGCGCCGATATATTCCTTGCCCGTCAATGTGACGTTGGCGGTCTTCACCATCGCGTCCGCCGCTTCAATCGCGCCGACGAGTCCTTTGGTTTCGACCATTCCGAGAGCTTCCATAAAATCCTCCAGCGAGCTTGTTGCCGCGATTTTCCAAGGTAACACAAACGGGCGGCTAATCCACGATCGACGCCGACTTGATCGTGTCCAGCCTCGGAAATTCGCGTTCCAGATAGTTATAACCCTTTGTCTGGATCAATTGCGGGTGCGGGCCTGTTCCGCGCGGATGGTGATCGCCGTAGACGAAGGTGATTTGCTCCATGACATCGAGGCCTTCGACGACCTTGCCGATTGGAACGAAGCCCTTGCCGTCGAGGGTGGCTGTGTTGTCGCGAAGGTTGAAGAAGAGTTGCGTCGACCGCGAGTTCTCGCCGCTAATGGCGTAGGTCAGCGTGCCTTTCAGGTTCTTCTCCTTCGCGGGATCGTCGGGCAGTTTGATCGAGCGCCACAACTCATCGCGCTTCATATCGGGCGAGATTCCAAATTGCGCCGCGAAGTTGCGAATGACGCGATGGAACTTGACGCCGTCGTAGAACTTGTCGCGTACGAGGCCGTAGAAGTGATCGGCGCCGCGCGGCGCCCAGGCGCGGCGGACCTCGACGACGATGTCGCCTTTGGTCGTCACCATCTTGACCTTGTAGACTTCGGGGACCTTTGGCGCTTCCCGCTTCGGCTGCTCGGCCTGCTTGGAACCGCCGCAACCGGCAAGCGTGAGGAGCGCGGCGCACAAAAAGAAAGATCGCATGGGCATCATTGTCGCGCAGCGGAGTACTCTGAATCTATGGCCAGACCGGAGAAATCGGAACACCTCGCGTACTTTTCGACTTACATCGACAAGGTGGAAGGCGACGACGCACTCGCGGTGATGCGCGCGCAAATCGACGAAACGATTGCCGCGCTGCAGGCGCTGGGCGAGGCGCGCTGCTCGCTGCCGGCGGCGCCCGGCAAGTGGACGATAAAACAAGCGATCGGCCATCTGATCGATACCGAAAGAGTTTTTGGCTACCGCGCGCTGCGGTTTGCGCGAAACGATCAAACGCCGCTGGCGGGATTCGAACAGGACGATTGGGCGCCCAACGCTCCCTATGATCGCTACACTCTCGAAGAGTTGATCGCCGAGTTCCGCGCCGTGCGCGCCGCGACGATTGCACTGTTTGCCAAGCTCACGCCCGAGGAGATGCTGCGGAGCGGACCAGTATCCGGGAACACGCATACGGTGCGTGCGCTGGCGTTTATGATCGCCGGTCATGAAATTCATCACCGGCGGTTGTTGCCCAAGGCATGAGATTCGCGATCCTACCCTTGCTGTTGCTGGCAGGCTGCGCGAAGCCTCCCGACACTCCGCCGCCGTCGGCTGTAACCGACGCCCGCTTGTGCGCGGCGTGTCACGCGAAGGAGGCTGCGGCGTACAAGCAGACGGGGATGGGGCGGTCGTTCTACAAGCCTTCATCCGCGACCGTCGCCGAGGGATCGTTCGAGCACGCGTTGTCCGGCCGAAGCTATCGCATTTCGTCAAGGGATGGGCGGTTCTTCATGCGCAGATCCGAGGGGATGGAAGCAAACGCCTGGGAAAAAGAGATCCACTACGTGTTGGGTTCGGGTAATCATGCGAGGACCTATCTGCATCGCACACCTCAGAACCGGCTGGTTGAATTACCCGTTCACTGGTACGCCCCTGGATTTCTTGCGATGGGACCGGGCTACGATCGCGCCGATCATTTCGATGGCCGGCGCGCGATCGGCTTCGAGTGCATGGCTTGTCACAACGGCTATCCGGAAGTCCCGCGCGGCAAAGATTCGATGACCGATGACCCGGTGTATCCGGGGCGCATCGCGGAAGGCATCGATTGCCAGCGTTGCCATGGAAACGGCGCCGCGCATGTACAGGCGGCGCAGGCACAAAAACCGAAAGAAGAGATTCGCGCCGGGATCGTCAATCCGCGGCGGTTGAATCCGGAGCGGCAGCTTGAAGTCTGTATGCAGTGCCATTTGGAAACGACTTCGTTCTCGCTGCCGAACATGGTGGTGCGCATGGAGCGCGGGGCGTTTTCCTACGACGCCGCCGAGCCGCTCTCGTCGTTCGCGTTTCACTTCGACCACGCGCCGGGTAAAGGCCATGACGAGAAATTCGAGATCGCTTCATCGGCGTACCGGCTGCGCAAGTCGAAGTGTTTTACCGCGAGCGCCGGCAAGCTCACATGCCTGAATTGTCATAATCCGCACAACGCCGCGATCAACATCGACGCCGCTTGCGCGCAGTGCCACAATCCGATGCGGGCGACACACGCGGCCAAGAAAGACTGTGTATCGTGCCACATGCCGAAGCGGCGCACCGAAGATGTTGTCCATGTGGCGATGACCGATCACAAGATTCAACGTCCTTTGAAGGGCAACCTGCTGGCGGCGCGCCAGGAGCGTCACGAGGTGATGGGATCGACTTCGTATCAGGGCGAAGTCGTTCTGTATTATCCGGCGAAAATCGAGAACGAGCGGGATCGCGAACTGTACACGGCGGTCGCGCAAGTGGCGCATCAAAGCAACACGAAAGCGGGCGCGGCGATGCTGGCAGCGGCGGTGGAGAAACACAAACCGCGGCATCCTGGCTTTTACCTCCAATTGGCGGCGGCGCAGCCGGCCGATGCTGCGAAGCACTACGAGAAAGCGCTCGAACTGCAATCGAACTATGGGCCGGCGCTGCGTGCTTACGGTGCGTTGTTGGCGAAGGAAAACAAGCTGGACCGGGCGCGGGAATTGCTGGAGAAGGCGGTTGCGGTCGATGCAAACGATGGACAGGCCTGGCATGAACTTGCGCGCGTTCACTCGCTGGCTGGACGCGCCACCGACGCCATGACGGCCGCGCGCCGCGCGGTGGCCGCCGAGCCGGAAAACGCGGACGCGCACAACACGCTCGGGTTGCTGACCGGCGATGAGAAGGAGTTGCGCGAAGCGCTGCGACAGCAACCGGAACTGGCCGAAGCGCATGGCAACTGGGCCGCGATGCTGGCGAGTCGCGGCGAGACTTCCCGCGCGGAGTATCACTACAAGCGGTCGCTTACCCATCCGGGTTCGCGGTTCAACTATGCCTTGTTCCTGGCGAATCAGAAGCGTTTCAGGGAGGCTACCGAACACGCTTTGCAGGTGCGGGCGCTGGGGGCTCGCGCGGCGGATCTGCTCGGTAATCTGTACGCTGCGCAAGGCAAATGGCGCGAGGCCGCGCAAACATATCGCGAGCTGTTGAAGACCGAGCCGTCGAATCCTCGCGGGCTATTGGGTTTGGCGACGGCGCTGGGAGGGCTGCGGGATCTGAACGGCGCGAAGCTCTATTTGATTAAAGCCGCGCAATCCGCGGATGCCGCGGTGAGGCAGGAAGCCGAGGCCATGCTGCGCGAGATACCATAGTGCGCATGCGCCTTGCATTTTTTCTCGCCATTTCGCTGTTCGCGGCCGATTCGCCCGAGTCGGTTGGCTTCTCACAACAACGGCTGCAAAAGCTACACGCGGCGATGGATGAGTTGGTCGATAGCAAACAACTGGCCGGTGTGCAGACAATGGTCGCGCGCCACGGCAAGGTGATCGATCAGCACGTGTACGGAAAACGCGATCTCGCCAGCGGCGCGGCGTTGCAGCCGGACACGATCTTTCGCATCTACTCGATGACCAAGCCGATTATCGGCGTGGCGATGATGATGCTCTACGAAGAGGGCAAGTGGAAAGCGAGCGATCCGGTATCCAAGTATCTGCCTGAGTTCGCGAATGTGCAAGTCTACAAGTCCGATGGTACGCTGGCGAAGCCGAGGCGGGCGCCGACGATGGAACAGTTGATGTCGCACACGGCGGGATTGACGTACGGCTTTTTCGGCGACACGCCGGTCGACAAGTTGTACCGGGAAGCCACTCCGCTTGGAGCCACTTCGCTCAAAGACATGAGCGAGCGCATTGCGAAGTTGCCGCTTCTCTATGAACCGGGAGATCAATGGGTCTATAGCGTGTCGGTCGACGTGCAGGGCTGCATCATCGAAAAGATCTCCGGAATGCCTCTCGATGTGTTCCTGCAAAAGCGAATTTTCGAACCCCTCGGCATGAAGGACACAGGCTTCTATGTGCCGGCCGAAAAGCGCGCGCGCTTTGCGACCGAGTACCGCTGGAACGCGAAAGGAGAGTTGCAGGCCGGCGGAACCGACTACTCGAAACCGCCCGCTGCGCCTTCCGGCGGCGGCGGCCTGGTGTCGACCGCGCGCGACTACATGCGCTTCGCGCAAATGGTCGCCAACAAGGGTGAATTGGACGGCGTTCGTTTGCTCTCGCCAGCCACGGTAACGCTCATGACCGCCAATCATCTTTCCTCGCGTGTGTTGAACGGTCCACATGGCGAGACTCGTCCGGGCCAGGGATTCGGCTACGATTTCGCCGTGTTCATGGACCCCGCTTTGGCCGGCGCGGCGGTTGGCAAAGGCACGCACTTTTGGAGCGGTATGGCGGGCACCTGGTTTTGGATCGACCCCGTCAACGATGTCGTGTTCGTCGGCATGATTCAGCGGATCATCGATCCGAAGTCCCCCGACGTGCAGCATCTGAGCCGCGCGCTTACGATGCAGGCGCTGCTGAATCCGGCGAAGTAACAGTTAGCGCGGGAGCGGTTGGAGCAAGCGCCTCGACGCGAACGTAGGCGAGTGCGACCGTCACGT
>VFZQ01000399.1 GCA_016871135.1 Acidobacteriota bacterium
GCCATTATCGTTGTTACGCTTCGACGCCACCGCCCAAGTCGGCGTGTTGGAGATGGGCATGAATCATGCCGGTGAGATTGCGCTGCTTGCCTCCATCGCCAAGCCCTCGATCGGAATCGTGACCAATGTCGGCACGGCGCACATCGAACACTTCAGCGGAATCGATGGCATCGCCGCGGCTAAGCGTGAGTTGATCGAAGCGCTGCCGGACGACGGAACGGCAATCCTTAATGCGGATGACGAGCGCGTGCGGGGCTTTGCAAACACGCATCGCGGCCGATCGATTTTATACGGCTTCGCCGAAGGCGCCGATGTGCGCGGCGTCGACATATCGATGACAAGTGACGGTGCCGTTTTTAGTGTCGACGGCGCGCGCTTCGCGATTTCGCTCGTTGGCCGTCACGCCGTTTCCAACGTATTGGCCGGTGTCGCCGCGGGCCTGTTATTCGGCATTCCGCTCACCGAGTTGGCCGAAGTTGCCGCGCAACTGCGTCCCGCAAAAATGCGCGGCGAGCGCCTTGTTCACGAGGGCATCACGATTTGGAACGACTGCTACAACAGCAACCCCGAAGCGGCGAAGGCGATGATCGATACGCTTCTGCTCGCATCGGGCGGCCGAAAGATCGCCGTGCTCGGCGAAATGCTGGAGATGGGCGAGTGGGCGGAAAGACTGCATCGCGAAGTGGGTGTCCACGCCGCGCGCGCCGACGCCGTCATCGGAATTCGCGGCGCAGCGGAGCACTTGGTCGACGCCGCGCGCAGTGCCGGCCTGCGCGGCGAAGCTCTGTTCTTTGAAGACCCGGCCGAAGCCGGCGCCGCCGCTCGCGCGATCGCGAAAGCTGGCGATGTCGTTCTCTTCAAAGGTTCGCGCGGTACGCGCGTCGAAAAAGCCCTGGAAAGGTTTATGGCGATCTGATGCTCTACTGGCTGCTATTTGAACTCCTCAATCCACACTTCGGCCCGGCGCGTCTGTTCGGCTACGTTACGTTCCGTACCGCCTTCGCGAGCCTCACCGCACTGTTTCTTTCGATCTTCCTTGGCCCTTGGCTCATCCGCAAACTGCGCGAATTCCAAATCGGCCAGCACATTCGTGAAGAAGTGACTGGGCATCAAAAGAAGGCCGGCACGCCGACAATGGGCGGACTGCTCATCATCATCTCGATCGTCGTCCCCACGCTGCTGTGGGCTAATCTAACAAACTCTTACATCTGGATCGCGCTATTCGGCCTTGTCAGCTTCGGCGCCATCGGCTTTTACGACGACTTCACGAAGGTCAAGAAGATGCGAAATCTCGGCCTCACCGCACGCAAAAAGTTCGCGCTGCAAATACTTTGTTCCGTGCTGATAGGCATCATGCTGCTTTCGCTCCACGCGCGCGGCGGCTATGCGACAAGCATGAACATTCCGTTTTTCAAGACGTTCAAGCCGGACCTGCTTGTCGAAGCGTGGCTTGCCAATCCGTGGACCTATCCGTTCGCGTTCGTGTTCTTCTTCTTTTTCCTCGTGATCGTTCTCGCGGGCTCCTCGAATGCCGTGAATTTGACCGATGGCCTCGATGGCCTCGCCATCGGACTCATGGTGATCGCCGGTGGTGCGATGACGATTCTGACCTACCTGAGTGGCCACCGCCAGTTCGCCGAATATCTCGATCTCGCGCGGCTGCCCGGCGCGGGCGAGCTCACGATCTTCTGCGGCGCGATGACCGGCGCGTCTCTTGGCTTTCTCTGGTACAACGCACATCCGGCCGAAGTGTTCATGGGCGATGTCGGCGCGCTTGGCCTCGGCGGCGCAATGGGTACGGTCGCCGTGTTGATCAAGCAGGAGGCGCTGCTTTTGTTCATCGGCGGCGTGTACGTCATGGAGTTGATGAGCGTAGTCCTGCAAGTCGGCAGCTACAAACTGCGCAAAAAGCGGATCTTCAAGATGGCGCCGCTGCATCACCACTTCGAACTGCTCGGCTGGCACGAAGCGAAAGTGATCACACGCTTTTGGATTATGGGACTGATCATGGCGCTGTTCGCGCTGACGACGTTGAAATTGCGGTAACTGCACATGCAAACATTCGCGGGGAAAAATGTTCTGGTTGTCGGCGCGGGGAAATCGGGCCTTGCCGCCGCGGTATTCCTGCGTGCGCGCGGCGCCACGGTTGTATTCTCGGACACGAAGCCCGATTTGGACTTCCCCGTCGTTGGCCAGCACGACGAGGCCAGCGACGGCTTCGACCTTGTCTTTCAATCGCCCGGCGTGCCGCTGGAACTTGGCCTGTTCGAACGCGCGCGGCAGCGTGGCGTTCCCGTGTTCGGCGAACTGGAATTGGCGGCCGCCGAGTTACTCGGTGCGACGGTCGGCATTACCGGAGCGAACGGAAAGACCACGACCACCGCGCTCGCCGGCCACATCTTCACCGAAGCCGGTCTCGCAACACTCGTGGGTGGCAACATCGGCACGCCAATTACGTCGCTCGTGGATCGAAGCCGCGCCGATGGATGGAACATTCTTGAGCTCTCGAGCTTTCAACTGGAGACGATCGCCGAGTTTCGCGCCCATATCGGCATCGTGCTGAACATCACGCCCGATCATCTCGACCGACACGGCACGATGGAACGCTATATCGACGCAAAAGCACGCCTCGTCGAGACGCTCGAAGGCGAAGGTTTCGCCATACTCAATGCCGCCGAGCCCAACACCCGCGCCCTCGTCAAGCGCACCAAGGCGCATACCGTCTGGTTCAATCTCGATACGCCATCGTCCGGAAACGTTGCCTTTGACGGGCAACGCATCTGGCTTGGCCAAGAGCCGCTGATGCTTGCCTCTTCGATTCCGCTCGTCGGCCGCCACAACGTTGAAAACGTAATGGCCGCCGCCGCCGCCGCGTGGTTGGCCGGCATTAAGCTCGAGGTGATCGCGCGCGCCATCGAGACCTTCCCCGGCGTCGAACACCGCATTGAATTCGTGCGCAATCTCGACGGCGTCCGTTACTACAACGATTCCAAAGCCACCAACGTTGATGCCGCTGAAAAAGCGATCGACGCATTCCCTGGAAATCTCTGGATCATCCTCGGAGGCAAGGACAAACACTCCGACTACACCCCTCTCGCCGCCCGGCTCGCGGCCAAGGCGAAGGGTATCTTATTGATTGGCGCCGCCGCGCCTATCATTCGCGAGCATCTCACCGCGGCCAACGCCACACTTCCGCTCTCCGATTGCGATACCCTCGAGAAGGCTATTCGCGCGGCCCGCCACTTTGCGGCGGCGGGTGATGTTGTGCTACTTTCCCCCGCCTGCGCCAGCTTCGATCAATTTCAAAGCTACGAACACCGCGGGCGGACCTTCAAGCAACTCGTCAAAGAACTATAGAGGTACGCGCATGGCTAAACGCATTTCAATGGATTGGACGTTGTTTTCGGTGATCGCAGCGATGGTCGCGGCGGGCATGGTGATGATCTACTCGACGTCGTCGATCACGGCCCAATCGCTTTACAACAAGCAGCCATATTATTTTCTCGCCTCGCAGTTCGCATGGGCGATTATCGGCTTCACCGCGCTGCTAATAATGCGGCGTTTCCCCTTTCGCCGGCTGCAGCGGCCCGCGTGGGCCTTCGGCGCGATCGGCGTGGTTCTGTTCCTATTGCCGGTCGCCTACTTTGTCGACCCCCGCCATCGCTGGATCCCGCTCGGCATCGGCAACGTGCAGCCGTCGGAGTTCGCCAAGCCAGCGCTCGTTATCTTTCTTGCGTACTTCTTGACGTGGCGCGCCAACGCGATCAACGACGCGAAGTTCACGCTGCGGCCCGCGGCGCTCCTGCTCAGTCTGCTGTTTCTCTTCGTCGCGATGAGCGATTTGGGTACCGCGGTTGTGCTCGGCGTCGTCGCCGTCGTAACGTTCTTCGTCGCCGGCCTCGACCGCAAGTATTTGTTCCTGGCCGGCGGCATGGCGACGCTCTGTATTTCCGTTGCGATTGTCGCCGCGCCGTACCGGCTCCGCCGCGTGGTTGAGATGGTCGATCCCACCTACGAACTGCTCGACAAGTACGACTTCACTGGCAAGATCAAACCGCGCATCCTGAGTTCTGCGACAGTTAGCGACACCGGTTATCAGGCGCGCCAGGCAAAGATCGCGATCGGCTCTGGCGGCCCGCTCGGACTCGGACTGATGCACGGACGCCAAAAGCACTTCTTTTTGCCCGAGTCACACACTGACTTCATTTACGCCATCATCGGCGAAGAGCTGGGCCTCTGGGGCGCGGGTGCGGTACTGTTCGGATACTTCGTCATCATCTGGAGAGGCCTGCGCATTTTCTTATTGACGCCCGACGAATTCGGACGCTATCTCGCGCTTGGACTCACCGTCGCTATCGGATTTCAAGCGCTGATCAATATCACCGTCGTGCTCGGCCTCGGCCCGACAAAAGGCATTCCGCTGCCGATGATCAGCTACGGTGGCAGTTCGCTGCTCAGCACGCTTTTCTCGCTCGGCATCCTCCTCAACATCAGCGAGAACGCCGGCTGATGCTTCGAGTCTTTGTCATGGCCGGAGGCGGCACCGGAGGGCATGTGATCCCCGGCATCGCGGTTGCGCGAGAGTTGAAATCGCGCGGCCACGGCGCTGTATTCGTCGGCACACGCGAAGGCATGGAAGCGAAGCTCGTTCCGCAAGCCGGCTTTCCGATTGAGTGGATTTCGATCGGCGGCATCAAGGGTCTCGGCCTGCTCCGCAAGCTGCGCACTTTGCTTGAACTCCCGCGCAGCGTTTGGACCGCGCGCGGAATCCTCCGCCGCCACAACGCCGCCGGCGTCTTCAGCATGGGCGGATACGCCGCCGCGCCCGTCGTGATGGCCGCCGCGCTCACCGGAACTCCGGTTGTGTTGATGGAGCCCAACGCGATGCCGGGAATGACGAATCGCCGCTTGGCGAGATTCGCCTCCATGGCGCTTGTCAGCTTCGACGACGCGCTGCAATACTTCCCCGAAGGCCGTGCCGAACTCGCGGGCCTGCCTGTGCGCGATGAATTTTTCCGCATTCAGCCGAGGCCGCTCGCAAAACCGGCGCGTGTGCTCGTCACCGGCGGAAGCCGCGGTGCGCGCACGCTCAACCTCGCCGCGAAGGGCCTGGCTGGTGTTTCCGACATCGCCGTCACGCTCCAAACCGGCCGCGATATGTTTGAAAATGTGACCGCCGATTGCAAAGGAACGTGCATCGACGTCGCCGCCTTCATTGACGACATGCCGCTCGCGTTTGCCGAAACCGATCTGGTCGTCTGCCGCTCCGGCGCGGGCGCGGTGGCCGAGTTGGCTGCCGCTGGCAAGCCCGCGATTCTCGTGCCGTATCCATACGCCGCCGACGATCACCAGATGGCAAACGCACGCGCCATGGAACGCGCCGGAGCGGCCCGCGTTATCGCCGATAAAGAATGCACGCGCGAACGCCTTGCGCGCGAAGTCGAAAATTGCTTGCAGCCGCAAACGCTCGCGGCGATGTCTGCTGCCGCGAAGTCCCGTGCGATGCCCGGCGCCTCCGCCCGCGCAGCGGACCTGCTCGAACAGTACGCCGGGACAAAGAAGTGAGTAAAACAATACCATAAGAGAATGTTTTATAAACCACAGCGCTTGCATTTCACCGGGATCGGAGGGATCGGTATGAGCGGTATC
>VFZQ01000400.1 GCA_016871135.1 Acidobacteriota bacterium
AGCGGCCGATCGACCAGCGAGCCATCAGCGCGTCTTTATCGGATGGCCGGTAGTCGGCTTTTGCGTCCGCCTGGTGATTGTTGAGCTTGCCGGCCGACGAAGAAGCATAATTACCGCTTACCCCGAGCGGGCCGACGCCGGCTTGGTTGGGCAGCGGATAGAGCGACGGATTCGAGAAGAGGAAACGAGCGACCGGGTTGAATCGGGCGGCAGGGATCTGCTTGTTCGGGAACGGCTGGCCGTTGGTCGGGTCGGTAATCTGCGGGTTCGGGAACTGGCTGAGATCGCCGTTGCGCCAAGCTTGCGGGGCGACGCTGGCAGCGGCCGGGCCGTCGGTGCGTTGCGTGGTGCCTTCGTAGTCGATGAAGAAGAAAAGCTTGTTCTTCTGAATCGGGCCACCGAGGGTGCCACCGAAGATATTGCGCTTGAAGCCGGTGCGGGTTGCCGTCGACAGGTTGCGATTGCGGAAGAACCCGTTGGCATTCAGCTTGTTGTTCTGGAGGAACTCGAAAAGGTTCCCGTGGAACTGGTTGGTGCCGCTCTTGAGCGACATCATGACCGTTGCGCCGCCGGAGTTGCCGTAATCGGCCGCGGCGTTGCCGGTGAGTACCTTGACTTCTTCAAGGGCGTCCACGTTGGGCGAGTAGCCGACGCGGTTGTCAATGGAGTCGTTAACATCGACGCCGTCGAGCATGAAATTATTGGTCTGCTCGCGGTTGCCATTGACGTACGGGCGAGCGCCGAAACGGCCGTTCATGCCGCTGGGGTTCGGCGAAACCGCGCCGGGAACAAGTAACGTCAGCGACACAAAGTTGCGGCCCTTGAGCGGGATCTCGGTCAACTGCTTGGTGCCGAGCGATTCGCCCGTCTGCGTGGTCTCGGTCTGGAGAACCGGAGCGGCGGTGGTGACTTCGACGGTTTGCGACGTGTCGCCGATTTCGAGTTTGAAATCGACGCGGGCGACCTGGTTGACTTGGAGGGAGAACGGTCCGGCCGTTCCTTTCTTGAAGCCCTTCACCTCGGCGGCGAGGTTGTAGCTGCCGATGGGGAGGAACAGGAGGTTGTATACGCCGGCGTCGTTGGACTGCGCGTTGTACGCGACGTTGGTGCCGGTGTTGGTTGCGGTAACTTTGGCGTTGGGGATGACCGCGCCCGAAGGATCGGCGAGCGTTCCGGTGAACGCGCCCGTGATAGTCTGCGCGGCCGCATACGGAGCGGCGAGCGCCATGATTAAGGTCAGACAGTGTAGTTTTTTCATGATCAGGTTAGACCTCTGCACTTTTATCGTAACCATGACCCCCTACGCTTGGTCAAGTGCAAACCTCTGATTTTACTGGACTTGCAATTCCAGAATTGAAATTTGGCGCTATGGGAAACGGTAAGCCTATGGAAACATTGGCATAGGCGGTTGGTTAGGGAAGTTCAATATCGCGGCTTTGATTTGAGAGTTTTGAAGTAAACCGGAATTGACATGCCGAGATTGAAAGCGGTGGTCGCGCGATGGCGGAACTGTTGAGTCGGCGTTGTTGCGCTTTCAAGAACTCGTTGGAGCCAGAAACACTTGGGGACCGACGAGAATAGAAACAGGGGAGATTGCGATGCTCGAGGCAGAGCTTGACTAGGTTGCCGAGGAGGATTACCGGCCGATCTTCGCTTGCGCGCGGGCCGGGTTCGCCTCATTTCTTGCACCGCGCGGAGCCGCCGAAAATTGCGGGTTTCGGGAAATCCGGTAAAGTGCGTTTCCAAACGCAATTGTTGGTTCCCGAATGGCGAAGGCTGGCCGCGCCATTCCCGAAACCACTTGAAGCGCTGACGATGGTCGGCGCGGTCAATCTGAACAGATGGGAGTGTCGCGCGAAGACTCCGGGTCGAATTGCGCCCAACACTCCGCGAACTTACAGCAACGTAGGATCGAAGGACGCGGGCGGGATTTCGGCGGCTGGTTCGGCAGAGCCATTCAACCACGCCTTCAACTCTTCGCGCGAGCCTCCGAAGTACAGCCGCACCAGTTCCTCGACAGCCGCCGCGCGCAGATTGTCCGGGTTGTTGACGGGCCTGTATCGGATCCGCCAATGGCCCGGAAGGCGCTCCACTTCCCCGCGCCGCCAGAGGCGCGTCACGCTGGTCTGGACGGTCGTGTACGCACAGTCGACCTGCGGACGTATCGCCTCTCGCACTTCGGCGACGCTTCCTTGCCCGAGTTTCCACAACGCCGCCAGACACGCCATTTCAAGCGGCGGCGGCGTGTTCGGTTGTCGGGGCTTGCGCGGCATCGTCTACTTGTCGAGCGCACCCGTCAGTTTGTCGGCGAACAGAGATCCCGAGGTTGGCACCGGGCTTGGCTTCGCCTTTGGTTTCGGTGCGGGCGCCGGCGGCGTGGCAACGGGGTCGTCTTCGGCCAGGAAGCGCTGCTTCTTCAGCAGCGTGCGTTCGAGCGACGAGGCCCAACCGGTCCAGTTGCCTTCCATCAACGAGTTGCGGTCGATGGCGACTCGGATGGTCTCCAATTTCGAGTCGAGATTGTCGAGTTGATGGAGCAGCATCGCTTCAAGGAACAGCGGGACTTTCGGCGATCCGAAATCGAGTTGCCCGTGATGGCTGGCGATCATGTGCTCGACGAGCATTTTTAGCTTCGGCGGGAAGCCTGGGACCTGCTCGGCCTTCTTGTCCAGCATACGAAGCGCGATGAGAATGTGGCCGATTAATTGGCCTTCGTCGGAGTAGCCGAACGAGCGGTCGTAGGTGAGTTCGTAGATCTTGCCGATATCGTGCAGCACGACGCCGGTTACGAGCAGGTCTTCGTCGACGTCTTTGTAGTGGCTGGCGGCGAACTTCGCGAGCGTGAGCAGGCTGAGGACATGCTCGATCAGGCCACCGATCCAGGCGTGATGGATGGACTTTGCGGCGGGCGCGGTCTTGTAGCGCAACGCGACGTCGGGATCGGCGAAGAACGCTTCGAGCAGCGCCTTCAAATGCGGATTGCGCATTGCGGCGATGTGGGCCTGCAACTCGGACCACATCTCGTCGCGATCGCGTTTCGAGGCAGGGAAGTAGTCGCCGGGATTGACCTCGCGGTCATCGGCGCGGACAAGACGGTCGACGCGCAGTTGCAGCTTGTTCGCGTAGACGGTGGCGGCGCCGCGGACCTTGACGAAGTCGTTCTTGTCGAAGGTGTCCATGATCTCGGCGACGTTGTCCCACATCTTGGCGTCGATGTCGCCGGTTTTGTCTCCGAGCAGCAGGGAGAGATAAGGCTCGCCGGTCTTCTTCTGGCGAACCTCTTTGTTGATGACCAGGAAGTAGGTTTGGACGGTCTGGTTCTGGTCGATTTCGTTGACGAAGGTTTTCATCCGCTACGTTGTTTAGGGTAGCATTGCGGCGTGTCAGCCGACTTCAACGATTTCGCCCGGTTTGATCATTGCGATCGCGGCCTTGGCGCCGTCAGCAAGCGGAAGCAAATCCAGCAGCCGGTTAGTTCGAGCCCGGAGAACGATGATCGCAATCCGACGGCCAGACATGTTTTGCTGTTTGCGCATGTTCGCGTCGGTCGTCACAAGATCTCGAAGCCAGCGGCTTCGGCCTCGCGGAGGAGCACTCCGTTCTTAAAGCTGCCGAAATTAGGACGCGCATTACGCGTTGGCCATCAGAAGAGTGCGCGCTTCCTCGATGGCCCGCACCGCTTGTTCGCGGCTCACGCCCGGAAAGCCTTCCAAAAACTCCTCCAGTGGATCACCCGCTTCGATGCAATCGAAGAGATTCTTGACAGGCACACGTGTGCCACGGAAGACCGATTCGCCGTGCAGAATTTCCGGATCGCTGATGAGGACATAACTACGACTTTGAAGTCGACTTGCCCGTGATCTCCGTACCCGGAACCGGGAAGCCTAACAGCCGCTTCTTGCGCTTCATGTTAGCGACTTCTTCTTTCGTTACCGTCTCGGGTTTGAGCACGGCGGGATCGGTCCAGGCGGTCGACTTGCCCGGCGCGGCCGACGTATCGGTGTAGCCCTCGCGCAGTTCGAGAAACGCCTCGCTGCGCAGCTTGGTGAGGTACTCGCGGATGGCCGGTTGCATGCGGGGCTCGAACAGTTTGTTAGTCACTTCGCCTTCGACCTCTTCGTACGCCGCAAGGCCCGCTTCGTGGTGTTCTTCGACTTTTAAGATGAGCCAGCCGTTGGGCAGATGGAACGGGTCGAGCGTTTCGTTGCGCTGCGCGGCCCACACTTTGTCTTCGATCTCTTTGCGAAGATCGCCCTTCTTTGCCGGCGGCAGTTCGCCCTCGCTTTGCGCCGTTTGCGACTCCGAATTATCCCGAGCGAGTTCGTTGAACTTCTCGCCTCGGCGGGCGCGCGAAACCAGATCCTTCGCCTTCTTCTCGACGGCGGCTTTTTCGGCGTCGGTCTTACCTTCGGTCGTCAAGAAAATTTCCCGCATGAACAGGCGCTCTTCGCGCTGGAATTCGTTCTTGTGCTCGTCGTAGTACTTGCGCACTTCGGCTTTCGGAATGACGATCTTCGAGCTGACTTCCTGGCCGATGACGCGCCGCGTGAGCATGTTGTTCTTTAGTTCGGCTTTGTAATCCTCGAACGACATGCCGGTGTTTTCCTTGACGTAGGCCTGGAACTGATCCGCGTCGACGATCTTCGACCGCCGCTGCATGTCGGCGATGTATTTTGTGACTTCGGTGTCGAGCTTGATGTCGAGTTCCTTGCCCTTTTGGACAAGCAGCATAGAGTCGATCTTGTCGCGCAGAACATCCTTCTCGCGCTCCTTCATCACCTGATCGATTTCGGCCTGCGAGGCGCCGCGCGCTTTCAGGTCTTCCATCATCGACTTGCGCCCGCGGTTCAACTCCGAGCGCGTGATGATCTCGCCATTGACCTTGGCGACGATTTGCTCAATGACGAGCACATCGGCAGCGCAAAGCGTGGCTGCGGCGAAACAAACGAGAAACGGGACACGGTACGACATATCACCTCCGATTGTACTGTATGCAAGCGTGGGGCCAAAGCCGCGAAGTTATGAGGCGGAGGGTTTCGGCGAGTCACCGTGGCCGTTTCTCATGCCGCGCTCCCGGATCCAGTTGTCGACGATATCGTAGAGCAGGTGGAGCTTTTCCCTTAAATCGTCGTGTTCGCGGTCGCGGGTGGCCTGCGTGTGCGCGATTCGCGCCAACGCAGCATCGGTTCGCTGTTGTGCCTCTGAGATCTTTTTCAAGATCGCGCGCGTATCCTGGGTTGATTTTGCGATTGTGAGAACGACATCGGCAAGTTCCACGAGTTTGGCGTCGAAGCCGTTCATTCTCCCATCGGCGTTCGCGGCAAGCTTCAGAAGCGCGTCGATCGACCGGCGCTGCTCCTTTCGCGATTGCTCGAATTCCGCATGGTTCTTAGCGCTGCGGCGATTGAGCGCTTCGTGCCGCTTCGTGATACGGCGATCAATCTCTTCGCCGCGCTTGGTGATATGATCCAAGCGCTTTTCGAACTCAGCGTGGCTCTTCGCGCTGCGGCGATCGCGCTCCTCGTCGGCCTTCGCCATCCGATCCAGCCGCTTGTTGAATGCGACGTCGCTCTTGGCTACCTGAGCGAGAAGTTTTTCGACCTGATCGAGGCGTCCCTCGGGTTTCTTCGAGCAT
>VFZQ01000401.1 GCA_016871135.1 Acidobacteriota bacterium
GCGTTCCGGAATGCCGTTGCCGTTGAACCAAAGCAGAAAACGCTTCTCGACGGGTCCGCGCGTGGCGGCGTACGCGGTGCCGTTTGTGTTGAACATCGCGGCCAGCGGCGGCAGTCCCACACGCGCGATCGCGCCGGTGAGACTCACTCCACGCAGTAGCTTCCGTCGGCTTAGCGTCATGGCCTTCTCCTTCCGGCATTATCGTCCATTCCGCGCGCCACCGCTACCAGTAGTTCGCGAAACTGGAAACCGGACGCGCGGAACTTCGTACTCAACTCCCGAATGGCCGTTTCATCGGAGTCGTTTTCCAATCGTCCGTGCGCGTAACGGAACACCTGCCGCACAATGCACTCTTGGCAAACCGCGCTCCGCGCCAGTATGCGGCCAATATCGACCGCGCCGTTGAACGACGAATCCGGCAACCCCGCGATCTCGCCCCCAGTCTCCAACGGCAACTCAGACTTGGCCACGGTCTCCTTGAGGCGCCACTTTCCCAGCGCATCGAAACTCTCGAGGCCAAACCCAATCGGGTCCATCAACTTGTGACACGACGAACACGCCGCGTTCTCCACGTGCGCGTTCAACCGCTGCCGCCGCGACGACGGCTTATCCTCATCGGCCTCCGGTAGATTCGTATTCACATTCGGCGGTGGCGGCGGAACGTGCTGACACAGCAGTTGTTCACGCACGAACACGCCTCGCGATGTTGGCGAAGTCTCCGACGGACCCGCCATCGCCGCCAGAAACGACGCGTGCCCGAGAAACCCCGCCCGCCTCGCGTAATCCGGAAAATCCACCCGCGCAAACTGCGTCGATGGTGCCGGAATCCCATACAGCATCGCCAAATCGGAGTTGATGAAGCCGTACTCCGCCGTCAGAAAATCCAAGAAGTTCGCATTCGTGGAAACCAGATGATGCAGCAACAAGCGAGTCTCTTCCACCATCGCCGCGGCCAGTTCGGGGCTGAACTCCGGGAACCGGCGGCGCTCCTTCGACGCGTTCAGCACGCGGTCGAACCGCAACCACTGGTTGAAAAATTCATCCAGCGCTTGCGCCGCGCGCGGATCGTCCAACATGCGCCGCGCGGCGCGTTCCCGGCCCTCCGGCGTGCGCAGTTCGCCCTTCGTGGCCGCATCGAGCAGCGCCTGATCTGGCATTGTGTCCCACAGGAAATAGGAAAGCTGCGACGCGGTGTCGGAATAAAACAAAAACTTTGGCGATTGGAGCATCGCTTCCACGACCGTCCGCGCGCCGTCTTTGAAATTACCCGTCGCCGCAAACGCCGCCGCGTAGCGATCAAACTCGGCCTTCGTTAACGGCCGCCGAAACGCGCGCAATCCAAAGCCCCGCAAGAACTCATCGCGGCATTTCGCGTCGGTCGCTTTGCACGGAAGCACGCCCGTGTCACTTCGAAATGCGTTCAATGCCAGTTTCTCCGCCGCCGCGCTATACGTCTCTATCAGAAGTGGCGGCATGCTCTGGCTGCGCGACTGATTCTTGAAGCCGTCGACGAAATCCTCCGGCGGAAAACGCAGCGCGGGCTTGCTCGGATCGCCCAGCAGATCGCGAATTGTGTTGTTGTACTGGCTGTGCGTAAGCCGCCGAACGAGTTGCGCCTGCCGTGCGCGGGCCACGGACACAGCCGCCGGCGCCGGCCGCGTTGCCAGAAAGCCCGCCCACTCCGCAAGCAGTTTTTCTTCCGCCGAGCCAGGCGCGATGCGCTCGCCGCCGATATGCTTCACGCGATTGGTCGGCTTGCCGAGGAGTAACGAATTCGTCGGCGCGCCACGATCGACCAGAGCCGCCAAGCCCAAGCCGAAACTCTGAATCCGCGCGGCCGAAGCGCCACTTTCCGGAAAGTGCAACCGCGTGCCCGATGCCACGCCAGTGCGTGTATGGCAGATTCGGCATTGCGCCGACTCTAGAGCGGGGAACACCTTCGACGAAAAAAACTCCGGCGTGATCTGCGCCGAAATCGAACATGCCGCAAGCGCGATCACCCGCTTCATTTCGCAGCCTCCGGCCGTTGCGCCCACGACACAAACCGGCCTTTCGCCCGAAACGCATCCGCGGCGCCCGCACTGACTTTTGTATCGGTCAAATAAAGCATTTTCAAATTCGGCAGCGCTTCGAGTTTCGCAATGGAGGCATCGCCCAGCGGTGTGTCCGATAAATCAAGAATCTGCAATCGCGCAAGCGCCGACAAAGTCCCCGCCGCCGAATCGTCGATCTTCTTGCAGTTCCACAAACTCAACCGCTCCAATTTCGGAAGGCTGCGCAAGATCTCCAATCCCCGCGACGTCACCGGCGCGCCGCTCAACTCCAAAGACTTCAGCTCTTTCAACTTCGTCAACTTCGCGATGCCCAAATCGGTGATGCTTATCCCGCCCGTCAATCGGCAGTTCGTCTCCGATCGTCCGCTGCTCGGCATCCCCGCGCCAAGACTCAACCCAATGCCGAGATTCAATTCTTCCAAACCCGTCAGCATTGCAATCGCATCCAGATCGCGGTCGATAATCGTCGGCGTCCAACAAGCGCCGCCATTGCGCCGCTGAATGCCTTTGAAATTCAATCGCTTCAATTTCGGCAGCAGTTTCAACATGTGAAAGTTGATCCCCGTGATGCGCGTGCCGCCGAGATCTAAATCTTCCAACTCCGTTAACGCAACCAGGCTTTCAATGCCGACATCGCCCAACATGCTGTGGCTCAAATCGAGCGTCCGTAGCGCCGTCAACTCGCCGATGTACGGCAGCGCGACATCGGTGATATCGGTGCCGCGCAGCACCAGCTTGCGCAGCTTCTTGTTGGCTCGCAGATGATTCATCGCCGCGTCGGTGATGAACTCCGCCGTGTCGAGCGTCAACTCCTCCAACTCTTTCAACCTCGGTAACAATTCGATTCCGCGATCGGTCACATACGTGAAACCCAGGTCGAGCTTCTTCAGCCCCTTGAACGCAACGACTCTCTCGACATCGCTGTCATTCGCCCATGTCCGCGCCAGCGAAACTTCAACGACAACGCCGTCGGCGCGCACAACCCTTCCGCCTTGCGCCTCAATCCACGCCGTATCCTGCGCCGCCAGAATCATCGAACAAAGAAGGAATCTCACGTCCGCCGCTCCTTCCTTGCCGAGTCCCCGCTAAAATTCACTTCGCAAGCCGGCAACGCTCTCTTCAAAGTGTCAAACCCACTCGGCGTAATCGAGGTGTGATAGATGTCCAAGTACCGCAGCGCCTTCATGCCGGTCAGCACCGGCAACGCGGCATCGGAGAGCTCGGTGTGATCGAGTCGCAGTTCAGTCATCGCGGTCAGGTCTTTCAACCGCGCGAAGCCCTTGTCGTGAACCGCCGTGTACTCCAGACTCAACGATTCCAGTTTTGATAGCTTCGCCAGCACATCCATCGAATCGTCGTTCACGCGTGTTTGATCGAGCCACAACTTCTTCAACGAAACCAGCGCGCCAAGCGGCTCGAAACCCTTCGCGGAAAATCGGGCATAACTCAAATCGAGCGACTCAAGTTGCGTCATCGCCGCGACACTTTTCACGCCGTTGTCACTCACATCCACGCCCTTCAAGTCGAGGTGTTTTAACTGGCGCATCGCAGCCAAATGCGTTAATCCCGCGTTCGTCACGTCGGTGTATCGAATCGACAAGGACTCCAGTTCCGCCAGCCGAGCCACGCTCCGCAGCCCGGCATTCTTAAACGGCGTATTCTCCAGCCGCAGTTCGCGCAGCCTCGGCAGAACCGGAAGGCCGCCGCCTTCCACCAACGTGCTCGCTAAAACCAACACGCGCAAATTCGCCATAGGCGCCAGCTTCGCAATCGCGGCATCGGAGAGCAGCGTGTGACTTAGGTCCAACTGCTCCAAGGAAGAAATCGCGGCGATCGATGCCACCCCGATCTCACTCACCTCGGTATCGCGTAGCGACAACTCCTTCAACGCGGATAATTTCGTCAACACACCCAGTTCGCGATCCGTGATGCTCGTCGATTGCAACGACACGCCCGTAACGCGCCCCTCTTCAATTCGCACCTTGCCGCCGATCGACCGCAACCACGCTCCGATCGCCGCTTCACCCTTTCCCATCACCGACGCCGCTTCCGCCTCGCGTTTCCCATCACGCGTTGAGCCGTTTAAGAACAGTGCTTTGGTGTTCGGCGACAACTCTCGCACCCCGGCCTGCGTCACGCGGCTATATCGCAAATCGATCTGCCGCAGCTTGCGCAGCCCGCTCAAATGCGCCAATCCTGCATTCGATACTTTCGTTCGATAAAGACTCAACTCCTCCAACTCCGGCATATCCCGCAACACGGTGATTCCCGCGTCGGTTACATTCGCCGACTGTAGGTTTAGCCGCCGCAGCCGCGTCAGCCTTTTCAATTTCGCCACGCCCGCGTCGGTCACACCGGTATCGGCCAGGTCCAGTTCGGTTAGAGCCGTCAGCCCCTCCAAATGCGCCAGCCCCGCATCGGTGATCGACGTGCCGCGCAAGTACAACTTGGTCAAGTCCGTCATCGGCGCCAGCGAGGCCATGCCGCGATCGTTGAACGTGCGGTCGAAGTTGAGATCAAGATGCTTCAATTTAAACCGAGCCAGCGCCGCGCCGGGAATCCTTGTCTGATGGACGCGCAACTCCCTCAATTTCGTCAGTGGCGCCAGGCTATTCACCGCCGAATCGTCGAACGGAACATAGGTTTGCACCGGCTTGCTAAGGATGACCTTCTCCAACTCCGTCGACGCCGCCAGCATCGCCATCGTCGATGCCACCAGTGTCGCCGGCTGGTCGTACCAAAGCCGCCCGTTCACGTACAATTCCTTCACGCGCGATACCTTCGGGAGTCGCTTCATCTCCAACTCCAGCGCCACGCCCCACTGCGTGATGCCGGTAAAGTTCAGCGTGTGGATGTGAAAATCGCCCGCGGGCAATTCCACCAGATCGAAGAGCGGTTTGCGCTGGCCTTCAGGGATCACGCTGCCGCCCATGCGCAACATCCATTCAGCCACCACGCGGTCCGGCGTCGGACTCTGCGCGAGCAGCACTCCGCCGCACGCCACGAATGCCAGCCGGGCAAAGTTCATACGTAAAGATGCTACTAGTTGGTTGCCTGGCCGTCAATCGAGCACACGGCCGCCATTAGGGCAAAGAAGAACCCGATGGATTCGGCCGCCTGTAGTTCTCAGGCCGCTCATGAATCGCCCGCAAGCGCCGTCTAAGCTCCGGGACTGACAGCCACTGCCCATTCGCCATTACGCCCGCCACGCGGCGCAGATTGTTAAGGTCCGCCAAGGGGTTTGCCTCGACAAGAAGCAGATCCGCGCATTGGCCCGCTTTGATCTCGCCACACCGGCGGCCCGTATACTCCGCGGCACGTATTGTTGCGGATTGCAGAATATCAAGCGGTGTCAAACCGGCTTGTGTCATCAGCCGGATTTCGCGGTGAATCGAAAATCCGGGGACGTTGAAGAGTTGAGGCGAATCGGTCCCGAACCACGCCTGTCCAAATTAGGCTCTGAAAGAAGAGAGGCAAGGTCCTGGTAGGGTTAGAAGACGTTCCGCCAAGAACAGAATCCAACCCGACGAGGACCAAGCCCTGACACGAGTATCGAGCATTTTCA
>VFZQ01000402.1 GCA_016871135.1 Acidobacteriota bacterium
TCGACATCACGCTCACTGCACTGCTGGGCGCGGCGGCGCTGTTGATCACCGGAGTACTAACGTGGCACGACGTGCGCACCGAGCACAACGCCTGGGACGTGTTCATCTGGTACGGCGGAATGGTGCGCATGGGCAAGGCGCTGAACGATAGCGGCGTGACGCGCGTGTTCGCCGAGACGGCCGGCGCATGGTTCGCCGATTTCACCTGGCCGCTGTTTTTCGTCTGCACACTGCTGATCTATGCCTACGCGCATTACGGGTTCGCGAGCATCTCGGCGCATCTGCTGTCGATGTATCCACCGTTTCTGGCATTGCTCGTCGTCAAGGGCGCGCCGATCGGATTGGTCGCGTACGCCTTCGCATGCTTCGCGAATCTGTCGGCGGGTCTGACTCATTACGGCACAACTCCTTCGCCGATGTTCTTCGCGCAGGAGTATGTCTCGTTCCGCGACTGGTGGCGAATTGGCGCGGTCGTGGTGACGGTGAATTTTCTGATTTGGGGAACAATTGGGTTCGGTTGGTGGCGGCTGCTGGGGATTTTTTGATGCCTGGGCGCATCCTCGTCACGGGCGTAAGCGGATTTGTCGGCGGCGCGCTGGGCGTGCACCTGCGGCAGCTCGGCCATCACGTCATCGGCGTTAGCCGAACGGATCCGCGCGAGGGCGCCATCGACGAACACGTCCGGTGCGATCTGCGCGAGCCCATCGGCACGCTGCCCGCGGCAGATGCCGTTGTGCACTGCGCCGCGCTGGCATCGCCCTGGGCCGCGCCGCGTGACTATCAGGCTTCCAACGTCGACGCCACCGCGCACATGCTCGACTGGGCCGCGCGCAACGGTGTCGAGCGATACGTTTTCATTTCATCGAGCAGTGTGCACTACATCGCGGGCGCCGATCAGGAGGGCATTCGAGAGGACTCGCCGCTGCCCGCACGCGCGATCAACGAATACGCCGCGACCAAACGCGCCGCCGAACAGTTGGTGCGGCAATCGAAGTTGAACTGGGTGATCCTGCGGCCTCGTGCGGTGTTCGGCCCGGGCGACACGGTGTTGTTTCCGCGCATTCTCCGCGCGGCCGAGTTAGGCAAGCTGCCGCGTATCGTGCGGGCCGATGGTGTTTCGCCGCGCGCCGACTTAATCTACATCGACAACCTCTCGCACTACATCGAACGCGCGCTGGCGAGCGATGTCGGCGGCGAATTCAACCTGACCAACAATGAGCCGGTGGAGCTGTACCCGTTCCTTGACGCGATGCTCGACAAGCTGGGGCTGCCTCGGCCGCGCAAAAACGTTGGCGTGGCGACGGCGATGTTATTCGCGCGCGGCGCGGAACTGGTCTCGGAGTACCTTCTCGGCTTCCGGGAACCGCCGGTCACGCGATTCGGCGTGGAAGTGATGGCGTACTCGAAGACGTTCGATGTGAGCCGGATGCTGGCGGCGCTCGGCCCGCCGCCGGTGTCGCTGGCCGAGGGCGTCGAACAATTTATTGCGTGGCAGCAGCGCCAATCATGACTCTCTGGCTTGGCGCGTTGTATGTCGTTCTCGTCGCCGCGCGGCTGGCAATGGTGCGGCGCGATGTTTGCCGCGGTACGGCCGATGTCACGATCATTCAGCCGATTCTCGCGGGCGATCCGCGACTCGCCGGCGCGCTCGCCGCGAATCTGCGAGCGCATCCGGAAGCGGCATTCCTTTGGCTGATCGATGACGACGACGCGGAGGCGCGGCGCATCGCCTCGGAACTTGCCCCGTTGCGCACAAGGCTGCGTGTGGTGATCGGCCCGGGCCCGCGCGACGGAGAGAATCCGAAACTGGCCAAGTTGGAACGCGCGCTTCCGATGGTCGAAACCGCGCGTTTGATCGTGCTCGACGACGACACGTTTCTGCCGGGCGACTCCCTGCTGCCCGAGCGGCCACTCGCAACCGGGCTTCCGGTTTTTGTCGCGAAGAGTTCTTTGTATGAGCGTCTCACCGGCGGCTTCGTCAACGGCAACGCGCTGTTGACGTATCTACCCGCCTCGCGGCTGGGCTTGCAGCGAACAATCAACGGCATGATCTACGGGGCCGACACCGCGCAACTTCGCGCGCTGGGCGGATTCGCCGCCGCCGGGCACGAACTCACCGACGACTACGCCGTCGCACGGCTGTATCTTCGCAACGGCTTCGCGATCACGCAGACCACCGCGCCCGCGCACGTTGCAATGACAATCGTGTCGTTTGCGCACTATGCGCGGGTGATGCGGCGCTGGATGATTTTCGCGAGCTACTACTTGCGCGGAAATCTGTCGGCGGCGACGGTGTTTTGGATTGTGTTGCCGGGCCTGTTGCCATTGGCGGGCCTCATCGCGGCGATCGTCGAAGCGCGCGCCGCCGCGTGGCTGGCGTTGTTGCTCACCAAGGCGCTTGTCAATCGCGTGGCGCTGTGGCGAACTACGGGCGTTGCAAGTTCGATTGTCGATTTGCTTTTTGAAATGGCGGCAGACCTTTGCACGCCCCTCTGGTCCGCGCTGGCCTTGATCCGGCCGGGACGACTGCAATGGCGCACGCGCAAGATCGAGATGGCCGGTGGCCAGATTCGCTACAAATAACAAATGGGCTAATGCACACGACTTCGCGCGCTTGACTTCCGCAACAGCCTGGGCGCGCCTGTCCGTCAGCGCGTTGTGCTGCTCACCGGCCAGAGTTCGTTTCGGTCCAGCCGCCTGATGCCTTCGCAGGTGGACTTTCTCAAGGCCGTTGCGCCGCCGGACGCCGAACCGCTGCTCGCCGGCTTTCCGTTTCATCCGGCGTTTGATTGTGAGGCGCACGACGCTTCCCTTCCCGTCGCCGCCGCGCGGAATTCGCTGCAATTCGTCTGGAGCCTGACATCGGAAGAGTTTCGCCGCGCGATCGCCACGGCCCTGCGTCCGTTGCATCAAAACAAGCTCGTCATCGTCACAGGAAGTTGCGGCCTCCAAATGTTAGCGGCGGCCACGACGGTACTGCCGATCGACGCGCGCATCGTCGCGCTCGGACCGGCGATGTTGCGGCCGTATTCGCTCGATATGCGGAGAGTCAGCGTCTTGCAAGGCCGCCGCGACGGATGGAGCCGTCTGCTTTATGGAGGGCCAGTAACCACGTATTGCGAGACGGATCACCTTGGATATTGGGAATCGCACGAGGTGCGCGGCATCGTGGCGGGCTTGTTAAGAGGCGCGGCATGAAGCGCATCGTTTTCGCCGCGCCGCCTTTTGCCGGGCACTTGAATCCGCTGATGGCGCTGGCCAATGCCGCCAAGAGCGCCGGCTTCGAAACGGATGTCATCACGGGTCCGCGCAAAATCGCCACCGTGGAACGCTTCGGCCACCGCGCGATTCGTTTGCGGTCGATCGGCATGGACACGCTGGAATCGATCGCCAACACCGCCGAACCGGTTCGCAGCAATCCCTTCCGGCTGCTCGCGCAGTTCCGGCAAAACCTGCGCTTGCTGCCGGCCATCGGCGACGAACTTGTCGAACTTTGGCGCAATGACCGGCCGCACTTGATTGTCGCCGATTCCGTAGCACCGGTCGCCGGGCTGGCCGCCGATCGTTTGGGCATTCCCTGGATCACGACGGCGGCCACGCCAATTACCATCGAGACGCGGAGCGGCATCCCTTCCTACTGCGGCGGATGGATGCCCGGATCGCCGCTGCGCGACGCCGCGGGCCGCGCGGTGATTCGCACATTCAAACAAACCGTGGCCTTGCTGTTTCGCGAAGAATTCCGGCGGCTTGGCCTGCGCAGCGTCTATCGCAAAGACGGCAGCGAGACAATCTATTCACCGCACGCCATTCTTGGATTCGGCATCAGCGAACTGGAGTTTGAGCGCGACTGGCCGTCACACTTCCAGATGCTCGGACCGGTGTTCGCGACGCCCGACAAAGGACCTCCGTTCGAATTCCTGGAGCCGCACCCGCGCGTGCTCGTCACACACGGCACCCATCTGCTGTGGGCCAAGCGAACGCTGATGGACGAAGTGCGCGAATTGTCCAAGGCGATGCCGCACGTTCACTTCGTCGTCTCCTTTGGCGATACGGAATACAAGCCGCCGGAGCGCACCGAACGCGTCCGCGCCATTTCGTTTCTCGACTACGAGCGGCACATCGAAGGCTTCGATGCGGTGATTCATCATGGCGGCACGGGCATCGCGTATGCGGCGATCTCCGCGGGTGTGCCGTGCCTGGCCGTGCCGCGCGATTACGATCAGTTCGACTACGCCGCGCGCCTGGAGTACCGCGGTCTCGGCTTGCGTACAGACTCGATCGCGCGAGCCGCTTCGCTGCTCGAACGGATACTCGATCGCTCACAGTGGCCGGCGTTGGCGAAATTCCGCGACTACGCGCGCGCCTACACGCCGGGCGCGACGTTTCTTGCAACCGTGAACCGGCTCAGCCAATCATTATGAGGGTCGAATAGCCGCCGCACGCGGCGGCGTTTTTCACCGAGGCGCGGCGGTTCGTACGGCGCCGCGGTCACCGCGGCTGGATGAAGAAGCTCGGTGATCGCATCGACCGAGACGCCGCCGGCAACGATTACTCGGTCTGGCTCGGTCTGCGTGACGGTGTAATCCGTCGCGCGACCGAGCGCGTCGTTCACGTCGTACGGAGTGATGATTCGATCGCCAATCAACAGCACATCGTTCGCGCGGCCTTCGATCGCGGCAACACCCGCGAGCGGACTGCCACACGCACAGGAAGACTCCGCGCCGATCAACACATCGTCGAGACGAAATCGCCGGTAGATCTGGCTGGTGCGCGTGAAGTCGGTGATGACGGGGACGAACCGTCCGCGGCCGATATCGATGCGCTCGAAGTGAATGAGGTCTTCGTTCAAGTGCACACGGCCGCGCGCGCAACCGGCGGCGAGGAATCCCTCCTTGGCCTGGTAGATCACGCGCGGAGCGACGCCGAAAGCGTCATGAAGCAGCGCGGCATCTTGTGGAAACAGCGGTTCGGCGCCGGCGATCAACAGGCTCGGCCGGATGCGCTGCCGCAATGCCAGTTGTTCCAAAACACTCGGCGGGCCGATGAGAATATCCGGCGCCGCGTCGCGCAGTGCGGCGGCCCAATCATCGACCGGCGCGGCTGCGTTGAAGTAGTGCAGGCGCAAGCGGCGCGTCTTGCGCACATCGGTGTAGAGCCGGTTGTTGTGTTTGAGGATCAGCGCGATGCTGGCGCCGGTGAGCATCCGCGACGGCAGAAATTTCCCGAGAACCGCACCGACCCAGCGATCGCGCTCCCGTTCACTCGTAAGAAAGACTCCGGGCTCACCCAGCGTGCCGCTCGAAAAACCGAAGCTGTATCCGGGATAACGCGGCGCGCCGCCGGCCAGTTCGCGCGCGGCTTCTTCGCGAGCTTCGGCCAGCGTCACGCTGAGCGCATTGCGGGCCGCGAAGTTCGCTTCGAATTCGCGCGCTGTTTCGATCGGGCGGTCGTCGATGCGAATCGGCCGCACTCGTGGCCAGCGCGCTTTCACGAAAGCGCGGGCGATCTCAACCATAGGCGGCAATCGACTCCTCGCAGTGCGAAGGAATGATCTGAACATCGGGATGCGACTTCGACA
>VFZQ01000403.1 GCA_016871135.1 Acidobacteriota bacterium
CCCCCGATGAGAATCCTATCCGTACTCGCTCTGGCCATTCCTGCCTTCGCGCAGTTGAGCGGCCCTACTCCCGGATTCGTCTACGACCCGTCCACGCGCGAGCTGCTCCCGATTCGCGGTTTCGTCGGTTCGGCGTATCTTGGCGAAGCGTTGATCAAAGACGCCGATGCCGCGGCCGCATCGAAAGACGCAACGATGGCGGTCGCACTGCGCGGTTCCGCTGTCGAATTGACACGCGGCTTCGACTCGCCAGCGCCGGTATCGATCAACCTCGGACAAGTGGAACCCGGGTCGGTGTTCGCCTGGTCCGGCCACGATCTGGCGGCCGTTTCCAATCACAGCGTTTCGATCTGGCGCAGCGCCGATAAATCGGCGGATGTCTCCGAAAAGTTCGATGTCGTTGGCGTCGATAGCGCGCCATCGTCGGTCTTCTTCGACGGCGAACGCGTCTTGATCGCCGCCAAAGGCGGCCTGTACCGCGTTACGAAATCCGGCACCGATCGACTGGCCGACCTGGCCGATCCCTCGGCGGTGGCCGTTGCTTCACGCGATGCCTTCATCGCGGACTTCGCAAGCGGCAGTGTGCTGCGAATCGCCGATTACGCCGGCGCTGCTTCGGCCGAAACCTTTGCCCAAATCAACGAGCCGGTCGGCTTACAGGTAGCCCGGCAAACCCTGCTGGTGGCAAGCGCGAAAACGCGGTCGATCGAATCGATCGATATCGCATCGCACGAGCCAGTGGCGAGCCTCGCTCTCGACTTCCAGCCCGCTCGTATGGAGCCGTTGGCGTCCGCTTCGCTGGCGCTACTGAACAGCGCCTCGAAAACAGAACCGTTGTACGTCCTTGACTCCCGAAGCGACCTGCAGGTCCTCTTCGTGCCGGCCGGGAGGGAACAATAATCATGCGTAGCCTTTTACTCCTCCCCTTTGTGGGCCTAGCCGTTTCAGCGCAGGCGCAGTTCAATGTGCGCGTGCAGATCGCCGGCAACGTCGCGACCGTCGCCGATAACGGCACGATCCAATTCAACGCCGAAGCGATCGGCAGACCCGTCGACGCCATAGTCAGCATCACCAACCGCGGCACCGGCACAATCAACATCACACGTTTCGAACTAACCGGCGCGACCGACTTCACCACCGGCGGCGTACCTGCGCCGGAAGTTGCGATCCTTCCCAACGAAGGGTTTGCGATGAACGTGAAGTTCACGCCAACCAGCGGTACGCGCGCGACCGGCACGATGCGCCTCGGATTTACCGACACGCCTCCACCGACCCCTCCTGGACAACGGACGACCAACGGAACATTGACGTTGAATCTGGCTGGTGTCGCGCCAGAGTACACCTTCACGTACCTGCCTCCTCCTTCGGGGAATTCAACTCCGATTAGCGCTGGCGGCACGATCGCCTTCCCCGCCACCGCGGTAAACGAAACGGGCACGGCAACCGTGGTCATCGCCAATCGCGGTTCTGGCGCGGGCTCGATCGGCTCCATTCGCTCGACTGGCGCGGCGTTCTCGCTGACTTCTCTGCCAACGCCCCCAACCGCAATCGATCCCAACCGCGAAGTTCGCTTCGGCGTCCGATACGCACCAACGGCGATTGAATCGAGCACCGGCACGGTCGGCATCGAATTCGTCGACCGCACAGTGACGTTCAATTTGGCCGGCTCTTCAACCGGTTCGGTGTTCAGCTACGAGGTAGTCGGCCCTCCCGACACGCCGCTGCAACCGAATGCATCGATCGCGGTGCCGGATGTACCGGTAGGCGAAAAGAGCCAGATCACAATTCGCGTGAAGAACACTGGCAACGCCGATGGTCGGATTCCCGCGATTAACGTGCAAGGCACTGGCTTCGCCATCGCCGACGCGCCGTTTCTGCCGCTCACTCTGACAGCGGGCCAGGCGGCGACGTTCTCGGTCAGCTTCTCGCCGACGACGCCCGGCCGCGCGACGGGCCGCCTCCGCGTTGGAGCCGATAGCTTCGATGTCGTGTCCAACGGACTGGGATCGAGCTTATCGTACAACTTCATCGCCGGCCCGGTGACGACAACCGTCGCCGCGAACGGCTCGGTGATCTTCCCGCCTGTTGCGGTGGGCCAGACATCGAGCGTCCGCTTCGTGGTCGTAAATAACGGCACAAGCCCCGCCGCGGTTTCAAGCGTCGGTGTGGTCTCAACAGGGACGACCTTCGCGTCCGGCGCGGTTTCGTTGCCCGTTTCCATCGCCCCTGGGCAATCGACCTCCTTCCTGATTACGTTTGCGCCAACGGCGGTCGGCAACTTAACCGGCACGTTGCGGGTCGACAATGCTTCGTTCACCCTGACGGGCTTCGGCAATCCGCCGCCCGCGATTCCGTCCTACAGCTTCAGCGGTGCGACGGGCGCGCAACAGCCGGCGACGCAGCTTGCTGTCGGCTTGGCTCTCACCGCGGCTTATCCGTTGACGTTGAACGGAACGCTGTCGCTGAACTTCAGTTCGGATGTGTTCGCCAACGACCCCGCGGTGCAATTCGCCGTCGGTGGCCGAAGCGTGAACTTCGTAATTCCGGCCGGCCAGCGCAACGCGGTGTTCCCGAACGGCCAGACAACGGTCCGCCTGCAAACGGGAACGGTGGCGGGCACGATCGTGCTCTCGCCGACGTTCGCTTCCGATGGCGGCATTGCGTTGACTCCAGCGACACCGGACACCCTTGTACTCACCGTTCCACAAACGGCGCCGCGCGTGTTAAGCGTGCAAGTCGGATCCAAAACGACGACTGGCTTCCAGGTGCTCGTAACCGGCTACGCCACATCGCGCCAGGTGACGTCGATCGACCTGACGTTCACGGCGGCAAACGGTGAAAACGTGCCGACGACCCGCTTAAACATTCCCGCCGATGCCAGCTTCACGGCTTGGTATCAAAACGCAGCGTCGGCGGCGTTCGGCAGCCAGTTCACGGCAACGATACCGATCACGCTGAGCGGCGAAGTCGTCAATGTGACAAGCCTGTCGGACACGGTGACGGCGGTATCGGCGACGATTACCAGCCGCGCCGGAACGTCCAACGCGGTCAGCGCCAACATTCAATAACTATCGCGGCGTGACCTTCGGCCAGGCCAGCTCAAAGCCCTGCGCGAGGAGCTTGGCCTGGAACGCCGCCAGGAGTCTCTTGTCGTTGCGAATTTTGCGCGGCGGGTTGCCGGTTTTGACCGCTTCGGCGGCGACGGCGCCCGCCGCTTCGCCTATATTCCACTCGACTGGGTGCAGACGATAGCATCCGTTGGTAATGTGGGTGACGCCAAGATTCTTGGACGCCGCCAGCAGGTTCTCGACCCGGCGGGGAAGCAGCGCGCCGAGCGGAATCTGAAACGGGTGTGAGCTCACGTCGATGTAGTTGTCACCGCCGCTGGACGGATGCAGATCGATGCGATAGCTGCCCACGCCGACCGAATCGGCGAAAGACTCCGCTTCGCTCAAACCCTTGCGCACTTCGGCGCCGACGTGCTGTTCGACCACCGTGAATTCGGCCTTGATGCGGCGCGACTCACGGATGTACGGATACTTGGCCAGGCCATCCTCGGTACCGGCCAGATCGCCGCGCAAACGCAGTCCTTTCCAGCCCTGATCGGTCTGCATCCAATACAGCAACGACAGCGATAACTGCTTCGCGCGATTGAGATGCTTCGCCGCTTCGGCCGGCGGATTGGGATGCAGATTGCCCAGCCAGTAGTCGTTCTGCGGCCAGTTGATCAGCGAGATATCGCCCGGATAGGCGCCCGGAGCGAAGTTGCGCTTGTTGGCAATGCGCCGGTAGATGAACAGATTTACCGGACCACCCGGCTTGTTATCGACGCTCGGGTCGAAGATCATCTCGCGAGGCTTAAGCGTCACCGGATGCGTGTTCGACCAACTGAGCAGCTTGCCCGGCCAAGCGGGCTTCAGTTGCGGAACGTAATCGCGCCAGAAGTTGTACTCGGCGGGCTTTTCGATCGTGTGGTCTTCGCCTGCAACGTAATCGACGGCGAAGCAGACCGTAAAGGACTGAATATTTTCCGGCTGCGCCTGTGCCGGCGCATGTGGCTCGCCGGTCTCCTTCTGCGATTCGAAGCCGGTAACGTGTTCGACATTGCCCAGCGCAAGCAGATCGCCCTGTTCGGTTGCGTCGAGAAAGTACGGCGCGCTGATCGTTTTTTCCCGGCCGTCGCGAAGCGATTTGACGGTGACGGCGCGGATACGGTCGCCGGCGACATCGACTCTCGACGGCACGAACTCGGGAAGCAGGATCAACTGCCCGCCGCTGATGTAGGGCGCGAGCATCGCTTCGAGCACGGCTACCGAAACATGCGGTTCGTGCGTGATGCGTGAAACATTGCCGTCGCCGGGGTTCAAGTTCCAGCGCCCGCGGGCCTCTTGCGTGAGCGGGTAGTGCTCGCGGTAGTAGGCGCGGATGCGGTCGCGGTAGTTGCGATAGAGCCTCGTGCCGCCGAACTGCTCGATCCACGGGTGCTCGTCGGGCGGAACCATCTGCGAAGTAAGCTGACCGCCGATCCAATCGGTCTCTTCGGTCATGACGACGCGCATGCCGTTACGCAAGGCGGCGATCGCTGCCGCGACACCTCCGGTCCCGCCGCCGAGAATGGCGACATCGCACTTCAACTCCCGGGCGGCGGCATAGGCGGCCAAACCGGCTTGCAGGAAATTTCGGCGGTGCAACATGTCGTCATTATCGCGTATGATGCAGTTTACGTTCGATTCTCGCGATATAACTGAAGTGAGCCTTTGTATGAAGCCAATTGCCTTCTTGACCTTGGCCGTGTGTCTCCCGGCGCAGCAGATTGTAACCACGTTCGCAGGCACCGATTGGGTGTTCCCGAGCAACGGCAAGGCGCTGACCGATGCCGCCGTTTCGCGAAGCCTCAACCTCGCCGCGGACGCGCAAGGCGTGATCTACTTCGCCGACACGAACAACAACAACGTCATGCGGCTGGAGTCGAACGGTTCGGTGACGGTTGTCGCCGGGAACGGACTCTCTGGATTCTCCGGCGACGGCGGCGAAGCGACTAGGGCATCGCTGCGGAGGCCATTTGGAATCGCGCTCGATGGCGCCGGGAATCTGTATATCGGCGACTCCGGCAACAGCCGTGTTCGAAGAGTTACACCGGCCGGGATTATCACGACGGTCGCGGGCAACGGCTCTAGCGCAAATTCCGGGGACGGCGGGCTCGCTGTCCGCGCGGGCTTGGTGCCGAATCGGATTACCGTCGATCGCGATGGAGTCCTCTACATTACCGATGCAACCAACTTCCGCATTCGGCGCGTTGGATTGGACGGTACGATCTCGACCATCGCCGGCACGGGCAATTCGGTTTATACCGGCGACGGCCGCCCAGCCCGAGATACGGCGCTGGCGCCGCATGCCATCGTGCTCGATCCAACTGGCGCCATCGTCGTCTCGGACCAGCGCAACTTCCGCGTTTTGCGCATCGGCGCCGATGGAATGTTCACCACGATCGCCGGAACAGGCACGCGCGGCAGCACCGGCGATGGAGGCCCGGCGCGTTCCGCGACCATTACCAATGTCGACGTCATGACCTATG
>VFZQ01000404.1 GCA_016871135.1 Acidobacteriota bacterium
CGATGTGACGGTGACGTTTACGACGCCGAAGTTGTGTCACGCGCTGCCGCCCAACTGCGACCGCGTGGGCAATTTGATCGTCGGACGTATCGGCAGTCCCGATGCACTGATGGAGGAGATTCCGCGCAACTGGCTTGACCGTTCAGCGTTTGCTGAATTGCTCGAGCCTCGCACGCGCGGGGGCCATAAGGGTACTTACGGGCATGCGCTCGTCATCGCGGGATCGAAATTCAAACCGGGCGCGGCGGCGATGGCGGGCATGGCGGCGCTGCGGGCGGGAGCGGGCTTGGTGACGGTTGCTTCGGAAGAATGCGCGCTCGGTGCAATCGCGGCGCACGCGCCGGAGTTGATGACCGAGCCGCTCGTCAACGTCGAGCAGTTGATCGAGGGCAAGACAGTCGTTGCGATCGGTCCCGGATTGGGGACTGCGCCTGAAACGGTTGCGATGGTGTTGCGTGTTATCGCGGAGTGCCCACTTCCCGTCGTGATCGACGCCGACGCGTTGAACGCGCTGGCCGGCCGCGAATGGCCGGGCGCCGCGGGACCGCGCGTGTTGACGCCGCATCCCGGCGAGATGGCTCGATTGCTGGGCCACACGGTGAACGATCGCATCGGCGACGCCGTTTCGTACGCCAAACACTTTGGCGTCACGCTATTGCTGAAGGGGCAACGTACGGTGATCGCAATGCCGGATGGCGCGATATGGATCAATCCCACTGGAACACCGGCGATGGCAACGGCGGGCAGCGGCGACATCCTCACGGGATTAATGGCTGGGTTGATCGCGCAGCACCCGGCGCGCTTGCAGGAGGCCGTGCTCGCGGCGGCTTGGCTGCATGGGCGCGCGGGCGAACTCGCCGCCGCTGCCCTCGGCGAGATGCCTGTAATGGCGACCGATCTCTTACGATTCTTTCCGGACGCCCTGCGGTGATGCACGAATGGAAGGTGGCGAGCGCGAGGGAGACGGCGCTTGTCGCGAGAGAGATCGCCGCTCTGCTGCTACCGGGCGCGATCGTGCAGTTGACGGGCAATCTGGGCGCGGGGAAGACAACGCTGACGAAGTCGTTAGTCGCCGCGTGGGGCGTCGATTCGGAAGACTCGGTGTCGAGTCCGACATTCACGCTGATTCACGAGTACGGCGAACCCGTGCGGGTGTATCACATCGACCTGTACCGGCTGGAAACACCGCGCGAGTTCCACGGGCTGGGCCTTGACGACATCTTCGAATCGGGAGCGCGGGTGCTGGTCGAGTGGGGCGAAAAGTTCGCGCCATTGTTGCCGACGGACCGATACATCGTCGAGATCGAACACGCGGGCGGCGACGCGCGGCGAATTACGTTAACAGATCGTCGCTAGACGCATACATCGACGCGACGACGTCAGCGTACTTATCGAGCACGCGCGATCTCCGCACCTTCATCGTCGGCGTGAGTTCGCCGCCTTCGATGGAGAAATCGGCTGGCAGGATGCGAAACTTCTTGATCTGTTCATAGCCGGCCAGTTGCGTGTTGGCCTTACGCACCGCGGCTTTCACGGCCTTTTGCACGGCGTCGGCGTCGCCGACGTTTTCGGCAACGGCGGGGTTGATGGTGAACAGCGCACCGATAAATGGCTGCTTATCGCCGGCCAGCACCATCTGGCTAATGAGCGGCTCAGTCTTGAAGAGCGCCTCGACCTTCGACGGGTAAATCTTCTTTCCGTTCGAAGAAACGATGATCTCCTTCTTGCGCCCCGTGATGGAAACGTATCCTTCGCTATCGATGGCCGCGATATCACCTGTGTAAAGCCACCCATCGCGGAACACATCGGCCGTCGCCTTCGGATCGTTGAAGTATCCCATTGAAAGCGTGGGGGCGCTGACAAGCAGTTCGCCGTCATCGGCCAGTTTCAACTTCACGCCGGGCAGCGCTTTTCCGATCGATCCGATGCGCTGCTGGCCTTTCAGATTAAGCGTCAACACGCCAGCTTCGGTGAGTCCGAACCCTTCGTGAAGGGGCATGCCGATGGCTTCATAGAAAAGCGCGAGTTCCTTGGCCAGCGGCGCGGCGCCGGAGACGGCGAAGGTCAACTCGCCACCAAGCCGAGCGCGAACCTTCGAGAAGACGAGCTTGTCGAAGAGCGCCAGCGGCCCCTTCATCCACAAGGGCACGGGCTTGCCCGCTTGCCGCAGCTTGACGGCGTCCGCGCTCATGCCGATCGCGATGTAGAAGAGTTTTTGCGCCGCACCACCGCGCTTCTGAATTTCGGTGCGCACACTCGCATAGATGCGCTCCCACACGCGCGGCGGCGCGAGAAAGAACGTCGGCTTGACGGAGCGGAACTCGGCGGCCATTCGCGCCAGGCCTTCAGAGAAATAGACCGGCACGCCCATCTTCAAAGGGATGAGCTCAATGCCAAGCCGCTGCGCGATGTGCGCCGAAGGCAGGAACGCGATGACACGATCCTGGGGCCCGAGATCGATGACCTGCTTGCCGATATCGACATTGGCAACTAGCGCGTCGTGGGCCACTTCGACAAACTTCGGCTCGCCGGTCGCACCGGAGGTGAGATAGAGTATTGCGCGTTGTGCGGGGTCGACGTTTAAGCGGATGCGTTCGAAATACTCGGCGTCTTCGGCCATCGCGGCCCGGCCGCGCGCGCGGATTTCATCGAGCGTCTGCACGCCTTCGAGGAGCCCCGTCATGAGCACCCAAGTGGCCGGCAGATCGGCGCCACCAGCGCTCTGCAGCGCTTTGTACATTTTCGGATCTTCGACAAAGATCATGCGCACGCCTGCGCGCCGTAGCGCGCTCACCTGTTCGGCCGGCTGGCTGTTGACGTAAAGCGCGGCGGCGGTCGATCCGTTGGCCATTACGCCGAGATCGACCAGGTAAAACTCCGCGCGCGTCTCGCTGCCTATGCCGACGATGTCGTCCTTCGAAATGCCAATCGATCGGAGGCCGCATGCGATCTCTTTGACGATGTCTCGATACTGAAGCCAAGTGTAGGTTGTGTACTGGCCCTTTACCGGTTGATGCAGAGCCACGGTGTCGCCGTACGCGGCGACCGCTTCTTCAAGCAGGGAATAGACGGTTCGCTTGACCATTCGAGTGATGCTAACACTACTTCACGGCGGTCTGCGCGTCGAGCGCCTTGCGCAGAGAACGCGCAAGTTCGGCCGCCTTCCCCTTGCCCCAGTAATGCAGGAAAGTATAGTGCGGTTCTTCCTGTGTCATGTGATTGTGGATCGCGACGATGTTGATCCCGCTCGCGCGCAGCAAGCGAATCACCGTCTGCACCTCGGCGGCGCGCATCGCGAAATCGCCGTCGACAAACGCCGCGTTGTCGGTTCCAGCGAACGCCGCCCACGTATTCAGACCCATCTGATTGCCGATCGCGCTGCCATGCATCTTCGCGGCGCGCCCGATCTGCGCTTTGTACATGCCGGCATTTGACTGGCCCTTCACGCCGAGAATTTCATCGATCGCCGCGGCCGTGATGGCGTTCGTCGCGGCCGTCGCGACGCCGGGAAACTTCGATGCGGGCGAAGGCAGCGCGGCGCGAATCTCCTTCGTCTTCGCGATGGCCTTCGCTACGGCCGCCGCCAATTTCGGAGCCGTACCCGATCCGCCAATGTGCATGAAGAAGACGCGCGGATTGTCGAAGAAGAAGTGATTGTGGAGCGCGGTCACTTCGAGTCCGTTGTCGAGCGCGACCGACATCACCGGATTGACCTCATCTTCAAACAGGACCAGGTCGCCCATTACCATCAGTTCGTGACCCGCGTGCGGCGTAAACGCCGCCCACGACGTGAGGCCCATGAACGGATGCATCGCGCGGCCTTCGATCGATACCGGAACATCGGCGCGCGGAAAGGTCACGCGATAGACATCCTCGCTTTCGGTGTAGCTTCCCTTGGCGCCGGTGGCGCCATCGATTTGCGCGCGCTGGGACTCAGGAATCGCGGCGGCGGCGACGAGTGCGGTCAGTGTTAGGAAAAGGGGACGCATGGTTCATTGTAGCGACGGGTCGTTCGCGTAGCGCTTCATTGCCAGCGTCAACCGCTTCCCTGCGCCAGGCGCGAGGCGGACGCGCAAACGGGAGGTGTTCTGCGCCGTGAACTGGTGTTCGCCGTATCCGCCGGCTTGCATCACGACCTCGCGCGACTCCACGTTGTTCACATTCACCAGCGTGACGGTCACCGTGTCCGCCGTCATTTTTTCGACGAGAGCGGCGACATCGGCGGGCAGTCCGCTCCGTCCGCGGGCCGGATCGAAGTAGCGAAGACGCGCATGCAGCGACCAAATATTGCCCGACAAGTGCGCGCCCATAGTGAGCCGCGCGAGCGCATCGGTTTTGGCGGGATTGAATCCCATTAGATAATCGGCCAAACGCGTGTCGGGCGTGGTGTCGTCGTCATCGGACTCCTTCACATCCTGGCGAACGGCTTCCAGGTCGCGCCGCAGAATGCGTTCCGGATACTCGGCGTTCTTGCCTTCGAGAAACGAGAGCCAGTCGTCCGAGCCGACACGTTCGCGGTCGCGCGCTTCCATCGACCAGAGGTAGATGTCGAGCAGGCGATGTGTAAAGAGACTGGGCACCCAGTTGTACCACTCCTCCTTACCGCCAGTGTATTTGTGGCCGCGCGGATCACCGAAACCGGTCGGCAACATCATTCGTCCGTTGACGACCTTCTTCTGCGCGTACAGGTTCTCCATCTGTTTGCGCAACGTCGCAATGAAACCAGGGTCTCCTTTACTTAGCAGCAGCGCGTTGCCGAAGCCAGGCCACGCGCCGGAGTCAAAGGTGTTGCGGTGCGCCATCTGATCGATCTCGCCATCGAAGATCGTGAAATTCCATCCGTAGGTGCCCTTGTACCACTTGCCTCCGTATTCTCCGCCGATCTTGCCATCGAGCCCGACGTTGGTCGGAATATTGCCGCCGTTCGCGTCGATACGCTGCTTCCACGCGCCGGCGTATTCGAGCGCCCACTTGCGATACTTCTCCTCGCCGGTGAGCGCGAAAGCGTTCAACGCGAGGCCCGTCGTGCCGAGGTTGAGCGGATGATCGCCGACACTGTCGACGTATTCTGTGCAGTGCTTCAGCATCTTGTCGTAGACCGAGACGAGGTCTACCAATCCGCCGCGCCCTTGCTTACCGTGCAGTAGATGAAAGCGTCCGGGCACATCGTCGCCCACCCAGTCGTACTCGGTGGCCTTGTGCAGCATCGGCCCTTTCGAGCCGGTCCAGATGCTCTTGATGACCTTGTTTACCGGATCGTAGTTTTGCGCATCGGGATCTTCGTTCATGTACAGCCCCGCGAACCGCTTCATGCGCGTGACGAGCTGCGGTGAGCGAGGATCGGCTAGGCCGAGGAACATGAATGCACGTATGCCCTCGCCGGTGTGGAACCAGTCGGACTGCGTGATGAACTCTCTGTGATAGGCGCCGTTGGAGGCGAGCTTGGTCTTTGTCGTGCGGAGTTCGCCGTATTGGGCGTAGTGGCCCTCGAGCGCTTTCTGGTAGGCCTTCAGCACGCCGTCGGATCCGCCCATCGCATGCAGAAGCGTCCAGTTATAGAAAGTCTCGA
>VFZQ01000405.1 GCA_016871135.1 Acidobacteriota bacterium
AGTGCCGCGTCACCTGCACCTGCGCCGAGTGGTAACTGGACGAACCGATGTTCGGGAAGATATCGTTTATCCCTGTGAACTGCGGATAGGGACGCAACGCCTGGAAATTAGTTCCCGAGAAGCCGGGGAAGGGCGCGGGAATCGGGCTCTGCGCGTTCCACGGACGAGGCAGGAGATCGCCGTATTGTTGGGTGATGGCGAACGGCAGATTGTTCGGCTGCGAGAAACCCTTGGCGATCAGACGGGTACCCTTGTTGCCGACGTAGTTAATTTCGACGACGGTGGAAGCAGGCAACTGGTACTGGAAGCCCAGGTTCCAGTTCTGCACATACGGCAGGCGGTTGCCGTCGAGCGGGTAGTAATCGATGCCCTGATTGTTGGCCAACGTTGCGCTCTTGTTGGGGAGCGTCGTTGTGAGAGACGGAAACGGCTGGTGCAACACTCCGCCAACGTCCTCGGCGAACCGGTAGGTATGGGTGGACGGGTTGACGAGAATGTTCGTCGCGTAGCCGAGGGTTCCGCCGAAGCCGAAGCCATTGGAGATAGCGGGCGTATTATTGATGCCATAGCCGCCGCGCATGACAAGTTTGTTCGTCATGGCGTAGGCGAAACCGAACTTGGGCGAAAGCTGCGCCCAGTAAGTGTTCTGGAACCCACGCCGGTTCTGATCGTCGACAAAGGCGAGAATCCCAGGGCGATTGGCAGCGGCGGGATTCGGCTTGGACAGGTCGAGGCCCGACATGCGGCCGGCGACTTCAATCAATCCGCCGACGATGCCCCAGCGCATGCCGAGATTCAGCGTTAATTTCTTCGACACCTTCCAGTCGTCCTGGTAATAGAAGTCGAGGGTTCTCCAGCGGTGGCCGAAGTTGGAGCTGACTTCGTTGCGCGATGCCGTGTTATAGGTTCCGAGCAGGAAGCTGGCGAACGAGTGTCCGGTCTGATTGATAAAACCGGGCAGGGCGGTCTGATTCGGCGAGAAGTTGAAATCGCCCGAGCCGCTCTTGTTGCGGATGTTGTAGTAGTAGCGGCGATTTTCGAAGCCGAATTTGTAGTTGTGCTTGCCTCGTACGTAGGTCATGTCGACTTGGCCGATGGTGGAACCGTTGAAAGACCCGCCGCGGTTGCCCGAGGCCAACCGTCCGCCGGCGCCGATGCCGCCACCCTGGAAGTTCTGACCTGCGAAATTAAAGACCGGGAAGTGCGTGCCGGGAACATTTAGCACACCGATCTTGGCGGGCCAATCCTGGTCGACGTACACGCTCTGATTGAGGTTGCCGAAGCGGTTGTAGCCGAGGGCGGCATGACCGAGCAGAGAGGGCGTGATGGTGAAATCGTGCGCGAGGCGAACCATCGTGCCAGGTGTGTTCTGTAACTGGTAGACGTTGGTCGGTGTTCCCGGAGGCGGGCCCCAACGGCCCCCGGGGGAATTGTTGCGAAGGCGAAAATTCCGATTGACCATGCCGCTGGTGCGGTGTTTCTCGTTGAAGTGATGGTCACCCTTAAAGGTCAACATCTTCTCGTTGAAGATCGGGCAGCAGACGCCAATTGCCGGCATGTTGCGCAACATCTGATCGAACAACGGATCTGTGATAGGCGCGAGTTCGAGGATCTTCGACGAGACGGGGCTGAAGCGGTTTCTCGGGACTATGTTGCCGGGGAACGCATCGCGAATCCAGGCTCCGCTCGGCGTCTGGCGAGTCGTGTTGGGATCGTAGATCGCGCCGAAGACTACGGGACGGCCATCGGCGTCGACGCCGACGTTGGTGCCGGAGGCGGCTTGGCCGGTGAAGCCGTTATTCAACAGACGCGCGAAGTTGCCTTGCTTAAAATCGACGGTCGGGAGTTGAGTGACGGCAGTGGCGTTGAAGTCCTTTACCTTGGTCTGTTCGAAGTTCGTGAAGAAGAAACTCTTGTTGCGGCCGTCATAAAGTTTCGGCAACATGACGGGGCCGGAAACGGAGTAGCCGTAGTTGTGTTGCTTGAAAGGCTGGCGTTTGATGCCGCTCGCGTTGGCGTTGAAGCTGTTGGCGCGCAGGGCGTCATTCTGGCCGTAATAGTAGGCGGTACCGTGCAGCGAGTTCGTACCGGACTTTGTCGCGAAGTTGGCGACCGAAGTTTGCCCGCCGGAGTACTGCGCGCTGACGGTGCCGGTCTGCAGCTTGAATTCGGAGATCGTTTCGGCCGAAGGGCTGAACTCGTTGTTGGCGCCGCCGGCTAGGTCCATGCGTCCGACGGAGATGCCGTCGATCAGGATCTCGTGCGAAAAATTCTGGCTGCCGTTGATCGAACCCTGCCAAGTGCCGCCGACGGTGCCGGGCAGCGAAGTGAAAATGAACTGCTGGATCTGGCGGCGGCCGTCGCCTACGACGATGGGCCATGTATCGAATTCTTTTTTCGAGACGTAGCTGCCGATTTCAGCCGTACCGGTTTCAAGGAGAGGTGGATCGGTTGATACGGTAATCGACTCCTGGACGTTGCCGACCTCAAGGTTAAAATCGACGGTCAGTGTTTGCGCGACCGCCAGAATGACGTTGGAGCGCACGGCGGCTTTGAATCCGGCCGCGGTGATGGTGATGCGGTACGTACCCGGCTGCATCGAGGGCGCACGGTAAACACCGGCGTCGGTGGTTACGGTAGAAAATTCTACGCCAGTCGCAGGGTTGAGAATCTTCACTTGCGCGCCAGCCACGGCCGCGCCGGATGAATCGAGGACGGTTCCGTTGAATGTTCCGCGTTCGCCTTGCGCGTATAGGCCCGCGCAAACCAGGGATGTGAGCAATAGCTTCTGAAGCATAAATACCTCTTCCGGTGTTGAGGGTTATCGAGGTGGAAGTCACCCCGTGCGATGCAGTCTATCACTTGGGCGAGTACGATAGAGGGACGTGCAACCGATTGCAATGACTTTCGCTCCCTCGAGGCCGGCGACTCCTTCGGCGCTACCGCATCCGGCGCCTGACGTCCTGCGCGCGCATGGCGGGGCACGGAACAACGGGCGCTACGCGACGGCGATCGGTAATGGCGAATGGCACACGGTTTGGACCGCGCCCGCTGTTGGCGATGCGTTTCCGCATGCGGTGCTCGCGCACGGATTCGGCGCGTTTGTGAATGCAGATTCGGCGTGGCTACACTACGACCGTGCGCATTTATCGGATCGCCGGCGGCGCGCAACCGGCGATGCCGAGTGGGACACGACGCGGAATCTGGTCTACACGACCGATCACGACAGTCAATTTATCGCAGTTCCGATTCCGTCCTTCGGACATGGCTTTCATGCGGCCCTGGTGGGTGGGTCGAACTCGACACGCTCGTTCCTACACCGGGTAAAGGACACGTTTGTGGTGGCGAGCATCGCCGACAAGATCGGCGGCGGAAAGATGACGACGCTGGAGACGATCGAAGTCAATCACGAAGGATCGCGGCGGCGCGGGTTGGTGATCGAGACGGAGTCGGGCGCGCTGCTTGTGGCGGTGCACAACGAAATCATCGTGGCGGCGTATTCGAACCGCGTGGATTTTCTCGATTTGAACTTGCAGTATTTGCGAAGGCTGTCGGGGGTGTTCGAACCGCGCGGGTTGAGCATCGATGAAGCCGGGCGCGTCGTGATGCGCGTGGATGGCGCGCTGTGGCAGTTTACGGTGCGTGGCGAGTGTGTGGCCACTGCCCTGCCCGATGGCTCGCCTTATCTGGATTCGCCGCCGCTGATTGGGTACGACCATCGCGTGTACGTTCTGGGGGCGCGGCGGATATTGGCGGTATCGGAGACGAGCGCGCCGGAGTGGGTGTATGAAACGGCGGAGAAGATTACAGGCGCGGCGATTACCGGCGACGACCGATTACTGGCGTCGATCGGATCGAAGCTGATGCGATTCACCGCGGACGGACGCTCGGCGACGTTGCGTGAGTTTCCGGGCGAGTCTCTGCTGACAGCGCCGGCGTTCAACGAGCGTGGCGAACTGGTGGTGATGAGCAACCACGCGCTGCATTGTTTGTGGCGCGGCTAAGGCTTGACGCGGTAAGCGTAGACGATGCCGCCGACGGCGTCGCCCAATTGCGCCTTTGATCCGGCGGCTTGGTGGCAGTGTACGCATCGGGCGTCGGTGGCCAGGGCTGGGCGGGCGGCGATGGTCCACTTTCCGATTTCGGTCGCAAAACCGGGCTCTCCCGTTCGAAACGTTTTCATGGCTTGTTGTGCAATGGGGTAGATTTCGCCCCAGTCGGGAAGGGCGTTTTCATCGGTGGCTCGTGTCTTGGCGAGACTGGGATACCAGGCGGGGCGGGGTGTTCCTTCCGTGATTGCGCCGGGACCCTTCAGTGCGCGGAAGTTCAGCGCGGCGGCATCGTGTTTGAGTATGTCTTCGCCGAATAGATAGACGCCAAGTTGCACACCGCGCGATTCGAGCGCGGCGATGAGTTGTTTCTCGTGTTCGTTCTCGGGCATGAAGTCGCGCTTGTCCGAGCGCACGGGGGCGAAGTGATGGCCGAACGATGGGCGCACCATGATTCGCGACATGCCGAGCGTTTTCGGCGCGGGCTTGAGAAGGCGTTGTTGAAGGGCTTCGTCGAACTTGTCGAGGAGCGTGGGTAGGTCATCGATGCGGGCGGCGAAGGCGGCGGCGGTGAGCAGGAGGACGGGGAGTTTGCGCTTCATACACTTGTAGACGCGGAGTTTCCGAGGAAAGACCGTCGCCGCGGAAAGTTTACGTAGGATACGCTGGGATCATGTTTGCCGCCGTGTTGCTGGTTGCGCTGCAGGCGACGCCGGTCGACCGGGCGATCTCCTACTTGGCGGAAGAGGTCGCCAAGTGGCGGCGCGATAACGGCTGCTTTTCGTGCCACAACAATGGCGACGCGGCGCGGGCGTTGTACGCGGTTGGGCGCGAGGATAAAGAGACGACGGCGTGGTTGACCAATCCGTCGATCTGGGCGACCAATCGGGGCGATCCGGTCGTCAGCGATAAAAAGCTGGCGCGGGTACAGTTTGCGAATGCGCTGCTTGCAATCCCGCCTAAGAATCAGAAAGCCATTTGCGAGGCCGCGGCGATCGTGGCAAAGGACCAGTCGGCGAATGGGGCGTGGGAGATCGACGGGGGATCTCCGGTGACTTACGGGACGCCGCTGGCGACGTACTTTTCACGAGGCGTGTTGCAGGCGTGCGGCGGTTACACGGCACAGGTCGAGGCAGCTTTGAAGTTCATTCGAAGCGTTCCATTGGCGAACGTGGCGGATGCAGCGGTGCGGTTATTGGAGAATTCCGAAGACGCCGCGGCGAGGTCGTACTTGTTGACGGCACAGACATCCGATGGTGGTTGGGGGCAATATCCGAAGACGCCGGCCGAACCCTTCGATACGGCTCTGGCTATGCTCGCTCTGCGGCGTGGCGAGGCTGTGGAGCGCGGGCGGGCGTTGCTGATCAAGTTGCAGCGAGGCGATGGGGCATGGGATGGGACGACGCGGCCACCGGGGGCGCAGAGTTATGCGCAGCATGTTTCGACGACGGCTTGGGCGGTTTTGGCGCTGGTGGGCACGGCGGGGCGATAGGCGGTTGGCGAGAGCCGTTGAGCC
>VFZQ01000406.1 GCA_016871135.1 Acidobacteriota bacterium
GTCTATCTGCGGTTGTGTGGGAGTCACCGCCGCCCCGGCCACCGGCCCCATCGGGACGCCTCCGAGCGTGGCGAGATAGGCGATCAAATCGCCGCGCTCAGCGGGCGTTGACTGCAACGCCGGCATCAACGAGCGCTTCTCTTCGACAATCGATGCGTACTCACGTTCTTGGAGCAGATGAAACTTGCCATCGAGCGTTTGCAGTTGCAGATCGTGCGCGCCGCGCGCGCGCGCAAAACCGCGCAACGACGTGCCGTCTTTCTTCTTCACGTTGACAACAGCGTAAGGATCATCGGGGCAAAATGCCCAACCCGGACACGAAGAACTATTCCGCTTCCCGCGCCGCGAATTCGGATTGTCGAGCGTCTGCGTAAGTTCGGCCAGCGTGAGTTCCTTCGCGATCTCCGACAGATCAGGCCCGTTCGTTCCGCCGACTCCATTCACGGAGTGACAGCCCGCGCAGTTGGCGCCGAAGAATCGTTTGCCGGCGGCGGCATCGCCCGCGGGCTTGGCTTCGAACACCGACGCGTTCCACGAGCGAATCACGCGCGCCAGAGCATCGAGATCGCGATCCGCGATGGGAAACGCGGGCATGCCACCTTGCGTGCCATTGCGAATCAAACTTCGAATTTGCGCTTCGGACCTGCGCCGCAGTGAGCGCGCGTTGAGCAACCCGGGTCCGCGGTCGGTGCCCGTGGCGTTATCGGCATGACAGCCCGCGCACATTTGCTTGTAGACGGGAGGGGGATCCTGGGCGAAGAGGCCCGCGGCGGCGGCGAGTAGAAAAGCGATTCGCATTTCTACTGACTATATCGCGCAAGCTCCAGAGCGCCATAGAGCACCGAGTCATCCGCCAGCGCCGCCGGCACAACATCGATCCGCGCGCGCGACCACGCCGTGATCTGCCGGCGCAGTTCGGCGCGCAATGGAACGAACAGTTTGTCGCCGGCTTTGCTGATGCCGCCGCCGATCACAATCCGCGACGGATTCAAAATCATGATGCACGCCTTCAATCCGCGCGCGAGTTTAACGACGTACGAAGCGACGAATTCCGAGTCGTCGAGCAACTCCTTCGCCGTCTTGCCAAAATCTTTCTCCATCCACAACCCGCAGCACATGCGCTCAAAACAACCGTTTGAGCCGCACAAACACGAGGGCCCGTTCGGATCGATATTGATGTGCCCCAACTCGCCCGCGTATGAATCCGCGCCTCGATAGACGCCGTGTTCGGTCAGGATGCCGCCGCCGATTCCGGTCGACAGCGTCATGTAGAACAGCGGGCGATGTCCTTGTCCCGCGCCATGAAAACCTTCGCCCAGCGCGCCGACGTTGGCGTCGTTGTCCATCACCACGCGGTCGACAAGAAGTTCACTCCGCACCCAGCCGCAAAAATCGAAATCCGCCCAGCCACCGACATGCGTCGACAATGTCACCATTTGCGTTTCGAAATTCACGGGCCCACCGAAGCCAATGCCACAGCGGTCGAAAGCGATATCCCATGCGCGCACGCGTTCGGCGATGCGCGTCAGCATCCAATCCTTGCCGCCCTCGCGATCGGTGGCTTCCGAGTGCCGGTGCGTCATGCGGCCAGCGCCGTCGAAGCCCGCGATCGTGAACTTCGTGCCGCCGATGTCGAGCGCCAACGTGTTCATTCCTTCGCGCGCAGTTCGTCCGGCGACGCGGTGCCGGTGCCCTTCTTCATGATCGTGATCGACGCCACTTTATTGCCGAAGCGCGCGGCCGTTTCGGCGTTGCGCGTGACGGCGTAGAAGGTCGCCGCTCCTGCCGTAAAGCTGTCGCCCGCGCCGCAGATGTCGACGGGATTCGCGACTGGCGATGTTCGCACCGATGCCTCACCTTCGGGCGAAAAGATCCGCGCTCCGTTGCCGCCTTGCGTGACGAACAGCAGCGGCGCCGCGCAGTGCGCGCGCAATCGAGGGAAGTCGACAACGCCGAACGCCCGCTCGCACGCTTCGCTCGCCTCTTTTTCATTCGGCTTGACGATCACACCCTGATAGTGTTCAGCTCGCGCGCGGGAATCGACCCATACGACAACCGCGGGATGCGCCTGCGCGAACGATTCAATCGCGCCGCGCAACGTCGCCGATACAACGCCGCCCGCGGACGTCTCTGCCTGATCGCTCACGATGACCACATCGTAATTCGGCGCCGCGTTGTTGAACTGATAGACCAGCGCCATATCCACGTCTTCGGAAAGCGCGCGGGTGTTGACGAAATCGACGCGCGCCAGATCTTCGACATCGTTTGTCGCGTTGATCAGTTTCGTGTACGTGAAAGTTTGCAGGCCGTCGACTTGCAACAGGTGTTCATGGCCGATGCCGCGCGCCGTCAACGCATCGCGCAGTTCCCAGCCGAAGCCATCGCGTCCCGCCACTCCGAGCACGTCGACCTTCCCCACGCCGAGCGCCGCAAGATTGTTCGACACCGTTCCGCCCGCGCCGGGCGTGACTTCGACACGCACCACGCCGGTGCGCGGAATGCTCGTCTCGGCAGACGCCAGCGCCAACGCCGGATCGTACCAGCACCAGCGATCAAGGCAGATATCGCCGACAACAAGCACACGGAGATCGCGAATGCGTTCGAGAATCTCCGCCGTGTTCATCGCGTCAATCTCCAAAGCGCCGGCAGCGTCGCGCGGTGATCGCCGCAGAAATAGTAGCTCTCGCCGCCGTCGGCGACCGTCCGCACCAGTATCGTTTTGTGCGGTCGGAAGTAGTAGCCGGGATCGGACTTCGGCAGTTCTTTGTGAATATCGCCGGCGATCGGGACCATGTCGAACACGGCCGTCGCGAAGTTCTTCACCACACGGCCCTGCTGATGCGCGACGTTGCGCGACATCGCTAGCGCCTTCAAATACACCTCGGGCGCCATGATCGCCGAACCGAAGCTCAGCATCACGCCGCCTTCCAGATTTTCAACGGACTTCGCGAAGATCAGAAAATCGCGATAACTCGACGCGCCCACCGCCGCGCCGTCGCAGTTCGGGTGTTCGTGCAGAATGTCGTAGCCCAGGCCCGCGTGCACGGTTGCCGGCACGCCGCAGCGATAGGCCGCCGCAAACACGCTCAGATCCCTGTACGGAAACGAACTCGCTTCGATGTGCCGCCCGACGCTCTCGCCCAGGCCAAGTTCCAAGCGGGCCGCCTCGGCGATGACGTCGTTCAATTCGCCCGTCTCCTGCCACAGGCCGAACTCGCCGCTGCGAATGTAGCGCGCCACCGATTCCGTCGTCGCGCCGATCCGAGCCAGTTCGTAGTCGTGAATCGCGCCCGCGCCGTTGAAGGCGATGTGTGTGATCACGCCGCGCTCGATCCAATCGATCAGAAAACGGTTCACGCCGGCGCGCAACACATGCGCGCCACTCATCAAGATACGCGCCGCGCCACGCGCCGAAGCCTCGCGCAACTTCGCGGCAATCACTCCCAAATCCTTATGCTCATACGGCGGCGTCGCATCGCCAAGCGCCAGCCAGCGTGAGATTTCCAGATCGTGCACGCGCTCGGCCAGCGGCTTGATCAGGAGGCGCGTGCGGTCGAACGTTTCGTACTTGGAAGGCATCAGGGGAAGATCGTCTTGAGCAAGTCGGGCGTTGTGTTGAAGTGCGGAACAATCCAGTCCGCGCCCGAATTCACGAGCCGGTCGCGCTTCCACAAATCCACCTGCGCGCACGACGGTTCGTCGGACGCAACGCCAACCGCAACGCCGCCGACCGACTTCACGTTTTCGATCTCGACATACCCATCGCCGAAGCCGATGAACTCTTCGCCTTTGTTCTCGGCCGAGTCGATAATGCGTTTGATCAGGATCGCTTTCGAAAAACTCTTGTAGTCGTCGAGCGCGCCGTACATGCGGTCTTCGAAGTAGGGCTGCAAGCCAAGAATCGTCGCTTCATGCTTCACATACTTGTCGTCGGTGCCCGACGCCAGATAACACTTGATGCCGCGATCGCGCAAGCCGTCAAGCAGCGCCACCGATCCCGGCACAAGCCAGGTGACCGGGTCGATGTGGCCCTTCTCCAGGCCTTCGATGCGATCTTTGATCATGACCATCAAGCGGTCGAGATACATGTGCTTGTAGTCGAGCGGGTCCTTCGGTGATCCGCCTCGTTTCGAGATCCGCTCGGCGAACTCGATCATCTGATAGATCGTCTGCCGGCCCGTCAATCGGCCGACGTACTCCTTGACGATCTCAGTCAGTTGCTCTTCCGTCTCACCGGATTTCGTGTCGAGAAGAATCTCGACCATCATCGGCACCATCACCTCCACCCATCCCGAACGGATGAGCGACAGCGTGCCGTCAAAATCAAAAAGGGCAACGCGAGCGTTGCCAGCGTGCGCGCCGGGGCGCAAGGTTTCAATCATGCTTACCACTATTTTCGCATGCGCCGCGGGCGCGGGCATTTACGCCCGTACCGCCACGACTTCCAAATACTCCGCCTCCACGTGCGTCGTGCCATTCAAACCGGTATTCGCCGACGACCACAGAGCGACCAGATCCTCGCGCAACCCGCTCTGGCCGGCGGCTTCAAACGCCCGCGTCATCGGCCCGTAGTGCACACGGAAGAATTCGACGACGTCCTCCGGCGGAAACGGATAAACAAACGGATACATACGCTTCGTACACGTCAACGCCAGAATGCCGTCGCGCATGCGTTCGCGCACGACCGGTTCGCTGCCCCACAACACCGGCGACGGCATCCCGGGCGGAGCGATGTGCTTGGCGATCGCCTTGAACATCTGCCCGATGAATCCCTCGGGCGTCCAGTTAGCCATCGCGATTGTTCCACCCGAGCGGCACACGCGCTTCATCTCCGCCGCCACCAGTTCCGGCCGCGGCGCGAACATCGCGCCCACCATGCTAATGACCACATCGAACTCTCCGTCGTGGTACGGCAAATTCTCCGCGTCGCCAACTTCGAATACGGCCGTCAGTCCTTCGGAGAAGGCGCGCGACTGCGCCTTCTCTATCCAATTCTCGGCGATGTCGCAGCCCGTTACGATCGCACCATTGCGCGCGGCGATCAACGCAACTTGACCCGCCCCGCAACCGACGTCGAGCAGCCGCGCACCCTTGTCAACGCCCAGCCGGTCGTAGAAAACCAGCGCGCCCGGTTCCATATAGCACGCGAAAGTTTCGTAGTCACCCGTCGTCCATGTTGTGTGGAGGCGTGCCTTCAGATCTTCGATGTTCATTTTGCACCGTCCGCCCAGGCGATGAACTTTCGCGCAACTTTGTGGCCCAACGTCACGCCCGCCTGATTGTCCATTTCGAAGTGAATCCCCGCCCAAATGCGGGAGTCGCCGGCCTCTTTGCCCAACGCACGAATCGCTTCGGCGCGTTCGGGAAACAAATACGCCAACACTTCTGACCGTGAAGTTGAGAGCGTCGAATGGTTCGACGGATACGCCGGAAAATTCGGCGCATTGAACAACGGCGTGATCGACGGATCGAGTTGCGCCGGCCGCAAGTACCAATAGGTGAACTTGCCGTCCTGGCTCGCGATGAATGCGTCGTAGCCGGCCGCGCCGAGCAATGCGTAT